>JANWUW010000031.1 GCA_025057935.1 Thermoflexales bacterium | reverse complement strand
GTATGGCTTCACTCCGCGAGACGCTCGCGCGCACGCGCAACAGCATCTTCGGCAAAGTGCAAGCCTTGCTCGGTCAGAGCGACATCACTACAGAGACGTGGGAGGAACTGGAAGCGCTGCTGCTGCAAGCTGATGTGGGCGTGAGCACAACCGAGAAGCTGTTGCGACGCCTGCGCGCGCGCGCGAGCGCAGAGGGCATCGTGCGCGCTGAACGCCTGCGTGAGGCGCTGCAGCAAGAGCTGCGCGCGCTGCTCACGCTGAACGGCAAACAAGCTGCGCCCGAGCCTCCACCGAAGCGTTTGCTGGAGGTGATCTTGGTGGTTGGCGTGAACGGCAGCGGCAAGACCACCAGCATCGCCAAGTTGGCGAAGCGCTACCGCGACCACGGACGGAATGTTCTGCTCGCAGCATGCGACACCTTTCGCGCAGCCGCGATCGATCAGTTGCGAGTCTGGGGCGAGCGCTTAAACGTGCCTGTGGTCGCCGGCGCGCCCAACGCAGACCCGGGCGCCGTCGCCTTCGACGCTGTGCAAGCTGCCTTCGCGCGCAAGTGCGACACGCTGATCGTGGACACTGCCGGGCGGCTGCACACCAAGCACAACCTGATGCAGGAACTGAAGAAGGTGCGCAATGTGCTCAGCCGCGCCGTGCACGAAGCGCCACATCAGACTTTGTTGGTAATCGACGCGACCAATGGTCAGAACGCGCTTAATCAAGCCAAGGGCTTCACGGAGGCAGTAGGGGTGACTGGCGTGATCTTGACCAAGCTGGACGGCACGCCGAAGGGTGGAGTGGCGTTCGCTATCGTTGACACGTTGGGAATCCCCATTGTGTACCTCGGCACTGGCGAGAAGCCGGACGACCTCGAACCTTTCGACGCGGAAGCGTTTGTGCGCGCGCTGTTTGAGTAAGCGCAGCTAAGATCGCAAGCGCGCATGAGCAGCACGTTGCAGATTCCGCTCATCATTGACGCGCACCTCGACCTAGCCTACAACGCGCTCTACAAGCAGCGCGACTACCGCCGAAGCGCCTACGCCACGCGCTGCAAGGAAGACACGCGCAGCGATATCTGCACAGTTGGCTTGCCGGAGCTCATCCGCGGGCGCGTAGGCATTGTCTTCGCCACACTCTTCGTTGAGCCGTTCAGCCGCAAGCTTGCGCCGGGCTTGCCTGCTTACCGCAACGAGCATGAGGCGCATCGCTTGGCGATGACGCAACTGGACTTTTACCGTCGTTGGGCAGAGGTCGATCCGCATGTGGCGCTGCTCACCAACCAAGCTGAGCTGCGTGCTCACGTCGAGGCGTGGACGAACCACGTGCTCGGCGAGCGTCATCGCGTGGGGCTAGTGGTGCTCATGGAAGGCGCCGAGCCTATTCTCGAGCCGAAAGAGCTAGAGCGCTGGTACGAGCGCGGCGTGCGCATCGTCGGTCCAGCGTGGGACACCACGCGCTACGCCGGCGGCACTTGGAGCGGCGGTCGCTTGACGCGCCTCGGGCGCGCGCTGCTTGAGGTGATGGCGGAGTTCAACGTGATCCTCGACGTAAGTCACTTGAGCCACGAGTCGCTCTACGAGGCGCTGGACGCTTTTGAAGGACAGCACGTGATCGCAAGCCACAGCAACCCCTATCGCTACGCGCCAACGCCTCGCCACCTGCCTGACAAAGCCATCGCGCGCATTGCAGAGCGCAGCGGGGTGATCGGCGTTGTGCTCTACAACCGCTTCCTCAAGAAGGAGTGGAGCGGTAAAAAGCACGACGTGACGCTCGACGACGTTGTGCGCATGATCGATCACATCTGCCAGGTGACTGGCAGCGCCGATCACGTGGGGATCGGCAGCGACTACGATGGCGGCTTCGGCGCGGAGGCGATCCCGCGCGAGCTGGACACCGTGCGCGACCACATGCGCATTGCCCAAGCGCTGCTGGAGCGCGGCTTCGAGATGCAGCATGTGGCGCAGATCATGTACGGCAACTGGTTGCGCGTGCTGCGCGGCGCGTTCCCGAATTAAGTGCTCAAGCGTCGCAAGCGCACCTTCGCCACACGGCGCTTGTCCATCTCCTCGACGGTGAGCGAGATGCCTTGCGACTTCACCACGACGACGTCGCCGACGTTGGGGATGCGCCCGAGCTGACCCATCACGTAGCCGCCGATGGTGTCGTAGTGCGGATCGTCGAGGTGCAGCCCGAACGCCTCATTCACATCGCCCAGCGTGGTCAAACCCTTGATCACGTAGCCATCCGCTGTGGCTTGAATGTTGGGCGAGCGGCGATCGGCGCTGCTGCTTTCTTCCTGCATCTCGCCGATGATCAGACTAACGAGGTCACTCAGCGTGACCAAGCCGGCGGTGCCGCCGTACTCGTCGAGCACGATCGCCATGTATTCGTGGCGCTCGCGCAACTGATGAAGCAGCTCGTCGGCGCGCTGCGTGTCTGGCACGAAGAAGGGCGGCTGCATGAGGTCGCGCAATGACGGCTCGCGCGTGGTGCAGAGCAGCGCGTGCACGAGGTTCTTCACGTGCAAGACCCCCACGATGTTGTCCAGCGAGTCCTCGTAGACCGGCAAGCGCGTGTAGGCATGGGTGGCGAAAAGGTGGGCGGCTTCGCGCAGCGAGGCAGCGACGCTAATGCACACCATCTCGGTGCGCGGCACCATGATCTCGCGCACGGACACATCGCTGAGCGTGATCACGCCGCTGAGCATGTCCGATTGCTCGGCGTTGATCGCGCCGCCGCGCTCGCTGGCTTCGACGATCAGCTTCAGCTCCTCGATGGTATGAAGTCGCTCTTGCGCCGATTCGGTGCTGAATCCCATTAGGCGCAGCACAAACATTGAGGATTGCCGCAGCAAGCGCGCGAAAGGCTGGAACGCGCCGGCGATCGCATTCATCACTGGCACCACCACCAGCGCGATCTCCTCAGCGCGGCGCAAGGTGATGGCGCGCGGTGTTAGCTCGGCGAGCACGATTTGGAAATATGAGGCGATCAGCAGCCCAAGGATGCCGCTGGCGATCGTCATGAGTGCCTCGCTGGCAGGGGTGTGGGGCACAAATGGCGCGAGCAGCAGCCCAATCAAAGCGCTGAACGAAGGCTCGCTGAGCACGCCGATGCCGAGCGAGGTGAGCGTGACGCCGATTTGCACTGCTGCGAAGAAGCGGTCTGGGTCCTCCATGGCGCGAGCGACGGCTTGTGCTCTTCGGTTGCCGTTAGCAGCGAGTTCCTGGATGCGCGTGCGCCGAGAAACAGCAAGGCTGTATTCCGCCAACACGAAGAAGGCGTTGATGCCAACTAAGACGAACAAACTCAGAACGCCCCAGATGATCTCCGAGCTCATGCGTGATGTTCTGCGCGGCGACTTACAGCGCAGCCATGGCTATCATTCACTCACCTGTGACAACAGACGCGATGAATGATAACCGCATCGCAGGCGGTGCCGTGTTGGTGATTGGCGTTGTCTCGTTCGACACGCTGCACATCGCTGGGCAGGTGCATCACACGCTGGGCGGCGCTGGGCTATACACCGCGCTGGCGGCGCGCTTCGTGGGCGCCAATGTGACGTTGGTCGCGCCGCGCCCGCACACGCTCTCGCCGATGCTCGAGCGCGTGGCTCAACGTGTGACGTGGTTCGGCCCGACCACTGACGAGGCATACATGCCGCGCTTAGCCGTTGCCCATCACGGCGAGGGCAAGGCGACGCTGCTCGAAGCCAGTTGGGGCGCAGAACAGTGGCTAAACGCCTCGCATCTGCCGCAGGACTTAAGCCGCTTCGACGTTGTGCACATCGCGGCGCTGAGCAGCGCGCAGAAAATGCTCGACTTGCTGCGCGCGTGTCGTGCGCGCGGCGCGCGGCGCATCAGCGCGGGCACGTATTACCGCATCGTGCGCGATGAACCCGCTACAGTGCGCGCGATCTTCGAGCAAGCCGACCTGTTCTTCATGAACGAGAACGAGGCGCGCACACTGTGGGGCGACTTGCGCGTCGTTGGGCGTGTGGCTGGGCGCGTGCGCCAGGACGCCCTGCTGTTCATCACCTTCGACCGTCGTGGTGCGATCGTCATTTCCGGAGACTCGGCTATGCCTATCCCTGCAGAGCCAGCGAACGAGGTGGACCCCACGGGCGCAGGCGACACGTTTTGCGGGGTGGTGATTGGCGTGTTGGCGCAAGGGGGCGAGGTCTTCGAGGCTGCGCGCAATGCTGCCGTGGTCGCTGCGCGCGCCATTGAGCACGTGGGGCCGGCGTTCCTGCTTGGCGCGCCGTTGCTTACTTAGCGAGGTTGCTTTCATGTGCAGGGAGA
>JANWUW010000056.1 GCA_025057935.1 Thermoflexales bacterium | reverse complement strand
TCGGTGTGGCGCGCAAGCCGCCAGCGTGAGGTTCTTACAATCTTGTCCCATGGCGCAGCAGGACTTTGCCCTTTGGCTGGCGTGGCGCGCCGTGCGTGGGCTAGGCGTCGAAGCAGGTGAGCTGGTGCTGGTGCGCGATCAGGCAGGGCACGACGCCATGTTACGCGAAGTCGCAGCAGCGATCGCCGAAGCTGGCGCCACACCGCTGGTCGAGATCGCTACGCCTAATTGGCTAGCGCGCGCGCTTGCCCATGCCCCGCGCGAAGCGCTCCTGCACTTCGATCGTCATCGCAGAGCTTGGCTCGAGCAGTGCCACCGCGTGCTCACGCTCGACGGCGGAACGCTCGACGCTGTGCATGCTGACCCCGAGCGCATGGCGCTGTGGAACGCGGCGCAAGCGCGGCTGTTGGCTGTGGAGGAGAGCCGAGCCATTCCCCATCTCGTCGTCGCTGTGCCCACACCAGAGAAAGCCGAGCAGTTGGGGTGGTCGCTGGAGACGTTGGAATCGCACTTGCTGGATGCTCAGCACGCCACGCTGTTCGAGCTCGAGCGCCCTATGGATCGGCTGCTGCTCAAAGCTGGGGAGGCGCACCACATCTTGCTGCGTGCTGCTGAAGGCGATGCGTTGCACATCACGCGCAGCGAAAAATCATGGCGGCGCAACGACGGCTACATTGACCCCGAAGATGTCGCGCAGGGCAACGTCATTGCCACGCTACCGGCAGGCACCATCGAGACGTTGCTAGCGCCCGAACAAGCCCACGGCACGATCACCGTGCCAGGCTTGGGCACGTTGCGCTTCGACGAAGGGCAGGTTGTGCAGGTGCTGGAAGGAGCAAACGAACACGCCGAGAGCTGTCTTGGGGCTGTGCTGCGCGCGTTGCGCATCGGGCTGAACCCGACTCTGCGCCAGCCGCTTGGGTGGACTTGGGTGGATCAGCTCATCCACGGCACAGTGACCCTCGACTTTGGCGATCATGCGCTCGGCGAGATCACATTGCACAACGTCGCGCTGTGGCTAGGCGACTGGCAAGCCTTCGGTGGCTGACGCGATTTTGGTGATGACGCGCGCGCAGTGGCGCGCGATGATCGCACACCTCGAGGCGGCGTATCCTGAAGAAGGGTGCGGCATCTTGCTCGGCGAGCAACACAGTGCGCTCCGCGTCGTGCGCGCAGTGCGCCCCACGCCGAACGCTTGGGAAGACGCAGCCACGCGCCGCTCACGCTTCACTATCGCGCCTGAGGACTTCGTGCGTGCCGCTCATGAGGCTGAGCAGCACGGCTGGGATGTGCTCGGGTTTTTCCACTCGCATCCTGATCACCCGCCTGTGCCCTCAGAGACCGACCGTGCGCTCGCATGGCCTGCAACAGTGATCGTGATCGTATCCTTGCGCGCGGGTCGTGCTGCAGAGACGCGCGCGTGGATGTTGAATGATGCAGGACAAATCGCTGCCGTGCCGCTTGACATGCGCGAGGCGTGATCGGCAAAGCTTCACACACCATAGCGCACATACACCGTCTTGGTGCGCGTGTAGAACGCGCGCGCTGCTTGCCCTTGTTCCTTGAAGGTGTTGGCGCTGCTGGCCTTGAAGCCACCGAACGGCGCCTGCGGCACTACGCCTGAGGTCGGCTCGTTGATCTTGACAACGCCAGCCTCGATCCGATCAGCAAAGCGCAGCGCCTTCTGCAAGTCGCGCGTGACGATGGCTGCCGAAAGCCCGTAGCCGATCTGGTTAGCTTTCTCCACTGCGTCGTCAAAATCCTTGGCGCGGATGATGCCAATCACAGGACCGAAGATTTCCTCTTGCGCGATGCGCATGCTCGGTTGCACGTCGTCGAAGACAGTGGGCTGGATGAAGAAGCCCCGTTCGCCACGCAGTGGCTCGCCGCCAGCGACGAGGCGCGCGCCCTCCTGCTTGCCAATGGCAATGTAGTTGAGGTCAGTTTGGAGCTGCTCAGCGCTCACTGCAGGGCCCATCTGCACGCCGCTCTCCAGACCATTGCCCACGCGCAAGGCGCGCGCAGCCTCCGCTAGGCGCTGCGCAAACACATCAGCGATGCCCTCCTCGACGATGACGCGGCTGGTTGCTGTGCACGCTTGCCCCGTCAAGCCGAAGCCACCGCGCACCACGATGTCCACGGCGAGGTCGAGATCCGCGTCATTTAGCACGATGGTTGGGTTTTTCCCGCCCATCTCGAGCTGCGTGCGCACGAAGTTGCGCGCAGTCTTCTCGTAAATCTTGACGCCGACCGCGTAGGAACCCGTGAAGCTTAGCCCGTTGATGTCCTTGCTCTCGGCGAGCGTATCACCCACGCGGCTGCCGCTGCCAACGACCAAGTTAATCACGCCCGCAGGCACGCCAGCTTCGATCAGAATCTCCACCAGCTTCAGCGCAGTGTGCGGCGCCAAAGAGGCTGGCTTAAACACCACAGTGTTGCCATACACAAGCGCTGGCGCGATCTTCCACGCTGGAATGGCGATCGGGAAATTCCACGGCGTGATCACAGCCACAACGCCGAGCGGCTCAGACTTAGTAAACAGCAACGTCTCAGGCGTGTTCGCTGGGATCACTTCGCCGCCGGCGCGGAAACCTTCGCCGGCGTAGTAGCGGAAAATGTCGCGCGCGCGGAGCACTTCAGCTTTGCTCTCGCTGAGCGTTTTGCCCTCTTCGCGCGTGAGCGTTTCGGCGAGCTCGTCGGCGCGCGCGTGGATGATCTGCGCAGCCTTGTCGAGGATTGCGCCGCGTGCTGGTCCAGTGAGCGCTGCCCACGCCGGTAGCGCTTCGCGCGCTGCTGCGATTGCGCGCAGCGTGTCCTCGCGCGTGGCGGAGGCAAAGTAGCCGATCACCTCACCCGTTGCCGGGTTGATGTTCTCAATCACTGCGCCGTCTGACGCTGGGGCCCATTCGCCTGCGATGTAGTTCTTAAACGTCTCGACCATGGCGCGCATTCTATGCCCCGCGGTCGAGCGCTGCTGCTACTACTGCCCAACGACAGCCATCTTGCGGCTCAGCCGCACATCGGGCGCGCGCTGCGCAGCAGCCAGCTCGGCAAGCTCACCGCTGCGCAGCGCTTCCTCGAGGCGCGCATCGCCATCCAGCAGCCGAATGGCGATCCAGCGCGCGTTGGGCACACCGGGCGCGAGTTGTTGGATGAGCGGCACAAGCGATTCGACAGCTTGCTGAACCTGGGGCGCAAGCTGCACGCGCAGCGGCTGTGTTGGGACGCGGCCCTCGATCACGTCTGCCATGGTGGTGAGCAGCGTCATGATGCCTTCGCCAGTGCGCGCCACAATGGGCACTGCAGGCACGCCGAGATCGCGGCTGAGCGCGCGCGTGTCCACCTCAATCCCCTTGCGGCGCGCCTCGTCCATCAAGTTCACGGCGACCACAGCCTTGTCAGTGATCTCGAGCACCTGAAGCACGAGGTTCAAGTTGCGCTCCAGCGCGGTGGCGTCCACCACGATGATGGTGCAGTCAGGTTGACCGAACAGCAGGAAGTTGCGTGCCACCTCTTCGTCTTGCGAGGCGGAAAGCAGCGAGTAAATGCCTGGCAGGTCAACCAGCTTGTAGCGCACGCCATTAAAAACAAAGCCGCCTTCTGCGCGGCGCACGGTTTTGCCTGGCCAGTTGCCAGTGTGCTGCTTCAGACCCGTCAGCGCGTTGAAGAGTGTGGACTTGCCCGTGTTGGGATTGCCTGCGAGCGCCACAACACGGTCGAAATGTTGCATCTTGATGCCCATGCGCTCGAGGTGCGCGAAAGCAGGGCAAGTTGCACAAGGGTCTTGTTGCATACGGTTCATCACTCAAGAGCAAGGCTGGCGAATGCCACTTGCACAGCGCGCTCAGCTTGTTGGCGCTTTGGGTCTCAGGTCGCCCTGTGCTTATTGCTGCAGGCGCGGCGCGACAAGAACAGCATCAGCTTGGCTATTGCGCAGCGCAATCAACGTGCCACGCACGCGATAGGCGCGCGGGTTCCCGAAGGGCGTTTGCATCTCCGCACGGATGGTCGCTCCGGGGGTCAAGCCAAGGTCGAGCAAGCGGCGGCGCGTCAGCCCCTGAAGCGCGGCGTCAAGGGCAACGATGGTAGCTTCTTGGTGCAGCGGCAAGCGCGAAAGTGGGATCGCCTGCACGCGCTGCGGCGACGCACTTGGCACCACGCTGACGTTAGCTGCGATGGCAGGCGCCAGTCGGCACGTGGAAACACCACCAGAGATGGTGATCGCTTGTGGCGTGCGCTCGACAACTTCAATCACCTGCCCGGGCTTAAGCCCGGCAGCAAGCACTTGTTGGTAGGCAAGGGCAGGCTCATCCTCGATGTGCACCACGCGCGCCGGCGTGTTGAGTGGCAGGTCAGTCAATGGCATGCTTTGCTCGCGCGCAAGATGCCCCCCGCGGCTCGGGATCGGATCGCCATGCGGATCGCGCTGCGGGTAGCCAAGCTCTGCTTCCAACGCGTTTACCTGCTCTGGCGTGAGTGCGTGCTCGAGGCGCTGCGCTTCCTCGTGCACCTGCTCCAGCGGCATGCGCGCTTCATCTGCAAGGTAGCGTTCAAGCAGCCGGTGTGCCCGCACCACATTCACCGCCCACTCACGACCCTCTTCGGTCAGGCGGAGTTGCTCCTCTTGTGACTTCAGCAGACCACGCGCCTCCATGCGCTCGATGAGCTGCACTGTCTGCGCGCGCGACAGACTCAGCGCACCGCTCAGCGACTCTGGCGAGGCGTAACGCCCCTGGTGCTCGCGGTTGAGCAAGTGCTTCAGCGCGTCTTCGATGCACTCGCGCTCACGCCGACCGCGCCACATGCGGTAACGCGCAAGTAAGCCAACTCGCGGCGCCAACACGAGCAGCGCCAGAACGCCAAGCGCAAGCAGCGCCAGCTCGACTTCCATTTTTAGGACAGGCTAAATTATATGCACTAACGAGCGCAACTGCGGCAGCAGGCGCTCCTGTTTTGTTCGTGTTGATGTCAGTACTCCTGCCTCGCATCAAGAGGCGAGGCAGCGCATCTTTGGTCACGATTCGAGCTGATCTGCGTCGCCCGCCTGCCCTAAAATCGAGAACATCATGGCGGAAGACACGATCTTCGCGCGCATCGTGCGCGGCGAGGTGCCAGCGCGCATCGTGTATCGCGATGACGAGGTGACCGCGTTTCACGACATCGCGCCTGCTGCGCCGACGCACATCCTCATCGTGCCAAACAAGACCATCCCTACCCTGAACGATGCCACGCCAGCGGACGAGGCGTTGCTCGGAAAACTTCTGCTCACGGCGCAGCGCCTAGCCCGTGAATTCGGCATTGCCGAAAGCGGCTACAGGCTGGTGATCAACTGCAACCGCGATGGAGGGCAGAGCGTGTATCACCTGCACGTGCATCTGCTCGGTGGGCGCAAGATGACCTGGCCTCCGGGCTGAGCCCCATGGCGCGCTACCTCATCACAGGCGGTGCTGGTTTTCTTGGTGCGGCGCTAGCCAACGCGCTCGTCCAGCAGCGGCACGTTGTGCGCGTGCTCGACGACCTCAGCGCTGGCGATCCTGGGCGCCTCGACCCCGCAGTGCACTTCACGCGCGGTGACGTGAGCGATGTGCCCAAGCTGTGGACGCTGCTGCAGGGCGTGGACTGCGTCTTCCACCTCGCGGCACGGGTCGCAGTGAGCGAATCAGTGCTGTATCCGCGCGAGTACAACGCCACGAACGTGGGCGGCACTGTGGCGCTGCTGCAAGCTGTGCGCGATGCAGGCGTGCGGCGAGTGGTCTTCGCCTCATCTGGCGCAGTGTATGGCGAGCAACCTTTCGAGCGCGTGCGCGAGGATGCCACGCCTAATCCGGGCTCGCCCTACGCGGTGAGCAAGCTCGCAGCTGAGTACTACGTCAACGTCATCGGCGCGCTGTGGGGCATTGACACTGTGATCCTGCGCATCTTTAACGCCTACGGTCCTGGGCAGCCGCTGCGCGTCTCTCATCCGCCGGTCGTGCCTGCCGTGATCCGGCAAGCGCTGACAGGAGGCTCAATCATCGTACACGGCGATGGACGCCAGCAGCGCGACTTTGTATATGTCGACGACGTGGTGCAAGCGCTGATCACCGCAGCAAACGCGCCAAACGTGAACCGGCTGATCATCAACGTCGGCAGCGGCGTCGCCACGAGCATCAATGATCTCGTGGCGACGGTAGGGCGCGTGCTGGGCAAACGGCTTGAACCGCTGCATGTAACCGCAGAAAGCGGCGGGGTCTCACGCCTCTGTGCCGACCTCAGCCGCGCGCGCGAGCGCTTGAACTACGAGCCGCGCGTCTCACTCGAAGAGGGTTTGCGGCGCACCATTGAGCATTGGCGCAAGCAGCTAGGTGTATGAGCAACTCTGCGGCATACTCAGAGCATGCTCCAAGATCCCATCCTGCTCCATGATTGGCACCCCGTAGCCTCGCTCGCCCAGCTCGAGCAATCGCCGATCCTCAGCGTGCGTCTGCTGGGCGAGGACCTCGTAGTGTGGCGCTGCGGCGATCAACTCCTCGCGTGGCAAGACCTATGCTTGCATCGCGGTGCGCGGCTCTCGCTCGGCTGGGTGCGCGACGAGCGCCTTGTCTGCCCATATCACGGCTGGGAATACAGCGCCGACGGACAGTGCGTGCACATTCCAGCCCACCCAACGCAAGCGCCACCTGCAAAAGCGCGCGTCAAGACTTATCACGCGCAAGTCCGTTACGGCTTGGTGTGGGTCGCGCTGGGTGAGCCGCATCATCCCATCCCGCCGTTCCCTGAGTGGGAGGATGCTGCCTTCCGCAAGATTTTGTGCGGTCCCTATCGCGTGAAAGCAAGCGGGCCACGCATCGTTGAGAACTTCCTCGACGTAGCCCATTTCCCCTTCGTGCATGAGGGCATCCTTGGCGATCCAGCGCACCCTGAGATCAGCGACTATCAGGCTGAGATCACACATGAAGGCGTGGTGGCGCGCGGCGTGCGCGTGTATCAACCCAATGGCTATGGGGACGGGCGCGGCGCAGAGGTGGAATACACCTACAAGGCGCTGCGACCCTTGACTGCATATTTGCTCAAGGAGAGCGACGGTCCGCGCTTCTCGATCCTGTTAGCCATCACCCCCCACGACGCAGTGGACAGCAGCGCGTGGATGTGGATGGCGATGAACTACGGACACGACATCCCAGAGGCGACGTTGGTCGCTTGGCAAGACCGTATCTTCATGCAGGATCGCCCCATCGTTGAATCACAACGCCCTGAGCTGCTGCCGCTCGATCTTCAAGCTGAGCTTCACTTGCGCAGTGATCGCACTGCGATCGCCTATCGCCGCTGGCTGAAGCAACTTGGCGTGACCGTAGGCGTGGCGTAGGGTTACGCCTTTCCCTCGCTGCCCAGGCGCTGACTGAGCTCAATCAGCGCCTCCAGTTTGCGCAGCGCAGCGCCGCTGCGAATGCTTTCACGCGCCATTTCAATGCCTGTCGCAATGTCCGGCGCAGCATCGGCTGCGTAGAGCGCAGCACCCGCGTTGAGCAGCACTACATCTGTGCGCGCTGGGAGATCCTCACCGCTCAGGATAGCGCGCGTGATCGCAGCGTTGAAGTCCGGAGTGCCGCCGCTCAGGTCGTCCAGCGTGGCTGGCTCAAAGCCAAAGTCCACAGCGTCTATTACGTATTCGTTGATCTGCCCGTTGCGCACCTCAGCGACGGTGTTTGGTCCAACCGTGGTCAGTTCGTCAATGCCAGCCACCTGCGGCGAAGCGCTGCTCACTACCAGCGCGTGCTCGGTCTCCAATTGCAACAGCACTTCCGCCATGAGGCGCACGTAGCGCCGATCCCAAACGCCGAGCAGGTGATGCTTGGCAAGCGCTGGGTTGCTGGGCGGACCGATGATGTTGAAAATCGTGCGCTGCCCGATCTCGCGGCGCGGGCCGGCGACGTGCTTCATGGCTGGGTGATGCAGCGGCGCGAAGGCGAAGCCGATGCCGATCTCGTCAATGCAACGGCCCACTTGCTCGGGCGTTAGATCCACTTTGACGCCGAGTGCGTTAAGCACGTCAGCGCTGCCACTCTGCGACGAGGCGGCGCGGTTGCCATGCTTCGCCACGGGCACGCCCGCGCCAGCGACCACAAACGCCGTGGTGGTGCTGATGTTGAACGTGTTGCTTTTGTCGCCACCCGTGCCCACAATGTCAATGAGGCGCGGCTGGTGGCACGGAATGCGCGCCATGTGCGCGCGCAACGCGCGCATGCTGCCGACGATCTCATCGGCGGTCTCGCCCTTCATGTGCAGCGCAGCCAAATACGCGCCGATCTGCGCTGGCGTCGCTGCGCCTGTCATGATCTCGTTCATCACGGCCTCGGCTTCCTCAGCCGTGAGCGAAGTGAAGGTGAACAGCTTGGCAATCGCTTGCTGGATCATCATCACAGGGCAGATTATCAGCGACTACCGGCGAGCGTTCGTCCCGATGCCGCCTCTACTCCCCGCTAGGCGACGACCGAGTTGTTCCTTCTGTGCAAGCCTTGTTGCTTCGATGCCGCGCTGGACGATCGCTATACTTCAGGGAGAGCATGCGGCGCCTGCGCCATGAATTTCTCTCCACCTCCAAGCCGCACCGGCGTGAGTGGGTGCTCTTCTTCGCTCTCGCCCTGAGCGCGGGCGTCGCGCTTTCGGCTGTAATACATCCCACCGTTAGCGCTGCCATTGACTCACCACTCCAGTCCCCCATCACGCCCACTGTGGACATACCAAGCTCCACACCGCCACAGCCGACCTACATGCCCACCCCTACCCCGTCCTTCCCGGCGGTGGAAACACAGACACCACCAAGACCCACTTCGTCACCACCTGAGCCGCCACCGGAGCACAACCAGCCACCTCCTCCGCCTGCGGAGCCAACTCCCGAGCCGACGCTGCCTTCTTCGGAAGATCACCTAACCAGCATCCCGCTGGCGACGCCGACACCGCCGCGCAAACGCGCGCCTAGAAAGGTGCCGCTGACCGCAACACCCACCCAGCCTCCAACTGCAACGCCAGCAGTGCCATCTTCCTCTCCACTCGCTGAGCCAGGTCATCCACACTCACCACCAAGCAACGAGTCTGCCAGTGGCGTCTCGAGTCTCGCGACAGGGGCAATTTACTACACTGCTTTTCGACAGCAACAAAGACTCCGCATATGTGTCTTGAACGCGGCTTCCTCCCAAGCTTTGGATGCCTTTGTGGAACTCACGCGCGGAGAAATAAGGGGGGTCGCATCTGGCGTAGCGCGTGCTGAGCTGCGAGGTCAGCAAGCGCTGGTCAGCTTCTGGGCACCTGCGTCCAAGCTGCTCGCGTTCGACGTCCAGATAGAGGCACCTGACCCAGCGCCTCATCGCGTGGTGGTGCGTGGCGCGTCATGGGTGCCTCCGGAGCGCTGGCCGCACCCCTGCCCAGCAAGCCCTGCGCTCGCCAACTCATCTGCTGCAGCTACTCACTGGCTTGAAGTCAAAAGCCAAGAGGAGTTCAACTCCTCTCTCGCCTCAACCGCGCCAGCGAATTCAGGGGAGGCATCGCCCTTCGCGGATGCGCCGCGCCGTGTGCTGAATGCTCATGCCCTGCCGATCAGCGCCAATTCGCTACGCTTTGCCGCGGTAAGTGCCCTGATGACCACGGTGGGCATTGCGTTTGCCCTCCGCCGCAGGCGCTGAAGTCACACCCGAACCAAGGCTGTGATCCACACGCGAGTGCCTTGAGGGGTTTCAAGTTGCTTGTTAACCTCGCACCACGGCGTGCGCACGTAACCCAGCCCTATCTCGCCCACGGCGCTCGTCACTTGACCCACTGGCGCGCCCTCATGAAGCAGCCGCTCGCCGCTCACAAGCTCGCTCTCTGCACGAAGCGCGCACAGCTTCTTAGCAATTTGCCCGCGCGACTCCATGCGCGCCAACACCTCTTGCCCGGTGTAGCACCCTTTGCTGAAGCTCACTGCGCTCCATAGACCTGCTTCCAGAGGAAGGTACTCTTCGCTAATCTCATTGGGGAAGGCAGGGTAAGCGCAGCGAACACGATACGCTTCCCACGCCGACGCTGGCTCCAATGGGAAACGCGCGCGTAGCTCTGGCTCTCCTATCAACCAGTAACCATTGCCCAGCGCCGCTGGCGCACGCATGAGCAACCGACCATTCTCTGCAACGTAGGACAGCGGCTGTGCTGGCAGATTGTTTCCACTCCACTCCGCGACCAGCGTTGGTTCGTCGAAGAGACCGATCACTGCTGTGTCGAACTCCTCAACAAGGACATCGTCGTTGAAGAAGATGTGCTTGCGCAGCCATCGTGCTGTTTTTGCGCGCGCCCCAGCGCTGCCCAGCAGCAGCAGCGCGTCTGGACGCGCAAGCACGATCAGCCAATCCACCATGCGCCCGATTGGAGTGGTAAGCACAGTGAAGCGCCCTTCATCAGCCTGCATTCCGCGCAGGTCTCCTGTGGACATACGCTGGAGAAAGTCAAGCCGCGAGCTCCCGCGCAGGAGAATGCACCCGACAACGGGCGTGAGATCGAAGCAAACCATGGGCTTACTCCCGTCAGTTGCGTTCGTTACTCATCGCAGCAAACTGGGCAGCGAGCTCGCGCTCACGCTTGCCCACGACATGCCAGATCCACGCTGCGAGTGAAGCATGTGGAGCTACAAGACGCGATCGCTCAAACAGGATGTTCTCGTCGCGCCAAGACTCTAATCGTCGCAGCAGTTGCGCGTGTGCGTTGCGGAAGTCGGCAAGCAGACGTTCTTGCGGTCGCGCGCGCTGCTCAGCAAGCGCCTTTGCGTCCACTTCGATGGGCGCGAGGGGCTTCGACACAGCACCGCGCTCGATCCGGAACAGGAGCGTCACGACCTGCGTGACGCGGATAGCTTGCTCGGCAACAGCATCCCAAGCCGCAGCACGCAGCGCCTCATTTGGCGACACGAGACCCATGGCGAGCTGCCGATCGAGTGTCTCGCGCGCCTCACGCAGCGCTTCCACGAGCGCGCCTTTTCCTTGAAACACAAGCGCCGTCACGGTTCTTCGTTGTGGCGCGCTTCGATCCACGCAAGAAGATCAGCCATTTGCTGTGGGCTGAGGATTGCCGCGTAGTTTTGCTGCATCACGTTGGGCGGGTAGCCCTCGACCACGTAAGCGTTGGGATCAACGATGCTCTGGTAGAGATACTCCTTCGCCGACAAGCTCGGCACGCGCGTCTTGGCAACGTTCCACAGGTTGTAGAACGTTGGACCCACCAGGCGCTCGTTGGGCTTCTGGCTGTGACAACCGCTGCACCCAGCAGTGACGAACAAGCGCGCGCCGCGGTCGGGGTCGCCTTCAGGCAACCCATCAATGATGCTGCCGAAATCGCCTGTGCGCGGCAGGGCAGCTTGAGGCGTTGGCGTTGTCGCTTCAGCCTTAACCGGCTCAGGCTGCGGCACGGCGCTCAGCACAAGCGCCGACAGCAGAAAAAACATCACAAAACCTACAGCCGAAAGCACAAACGGTTCGGTGCGCGGTGTGAGGCGAGGCAATCGCCAGCGGCGCTTCGGTTTTGCAAGCTCGGCACGAAACTGTGCGAGCTCCTCATCTGTGGGCAAATTTTCGCGCAGGAAGCGGCTGAACCATGTGGCAAGCACCGTGATCACTACACCGCCGACGATGCTCGACAGCAGCGCTAACAGCGTGCTGGCGAAGACAACGAAGAGCAGGTTATCAAACAAGCTGCCTGTGCTTGCTTGTGCTGCTGCGGCAGCATGCACTGGATGAGCGGCGCTGGTCAGCACGCCGACGACAGCGCCGCAGCGGAGGCAACTGCGCGTTTGCATCTTCATCAAGTACCTGATTCTAGTCAGGAGGCTCGGTCGCGCTCGCGTGCTGCGGCGCACTGCTGACCACGTGGAGCTAGGACATAGCTCGTGCGCAAGCCTGCACGAAATCACAGAACAACGCGCGCATGTCCTTGCGCTCTTCAAACATGTCCTCGGGATGCCACTGCACTGCGACGAAATAGCGGCAGCGCGGCAGCTCCACGCCCTCGATCACGCCATCTTCTGGCGCGCGCGCAGTGATTGTCAAACCCTCCGCGAGGCGTTCGATCGCCTGATGATGAAAACTGTTCACCCCGATCTCGCCCGTGCCGACCGCATGCGCCAGTCTCGAACCCGATACGACGCGCACGTTGTGCAGCACTGCGCTGCGCTGCTGCGGATTGCCTCTGTGGTCCTCAATGTGCTGATTGAGCGAGCCACCCAGAGCCACATTCACCACCTGAATGCCGCGGCAGATGCCGAGCAACGGCTTATCCGCTTCAGCCGCCCAACGCACGAGCGCAATCTCGAGCTCATCGCGCTCGTCGTCTATGCCGTAAGTCTCCTCATGCTGCGCTTGGTGGTAGCGCTTCGGGTTGACGTCACCGCCGCCAGTGAGCATCACGCCATCAGCTTGCTCAAACAGCGCGCGCGCCTCGCCCAGATCCACCCCCACCGGCAGCAGCAGGGGCACAGCGCCACACGCAAGCAGCGCCTTCACGTAGTTTGCGCTCAGTGAGAAGCGCAGGCGTCCATCTGTGCTCTGATCCTGGATGGGTATCGGCACAAGAATGCGCGGTTGCATCGTCGATCTACGCATTGCAGAAAAGCCCCGCCTGCGTTCCCGCCTGCGGGGCTTCGACGAGCTGGAACAGGTCGGTGAGATGAGCGCTGTCGTGCACGCGCGACCCTCACGCAGATCACGCTTCGCTTTCGGTTGGTGCTGCAGCCTTCGCAGCCTTCGCTTTGCTGGTGGGCAACTCTTCCTTTAAGCGTGCTGCCTTGCCGCGCAAGTTGCGAAAGTAGTACAACTGCGCGCGCCGCACCTTGGCGCGGCGCAGCACCTCCACGCGCTCGATGCGCGGCGAGTGGAGCAGGTAGGTGCGCTCTACGCCGATGTTGTTGCTTGCGATGCGCCGCACCGTAAAGCTCGCATTCGCGCCGCCTTTGCGCAGGCGGATCACCGTTCCCTGAAACACCTGGATGCGCTCGCGCCCGCCCTCGATGATTTTCTGATGCACGCGCACGGTGTCGCCCGGACGCAGCTCAGGGATCTTCGGGTTTGGCTGCAAGCTTTTCTCCAGCGATTCAACCAAGTTCATCGCACACCTCCACGCCACTGTCTTTCAGCGCTTGGTATAGGTCGGCGCCTTGCGCGCGCGCTTCAAGCCCGGTTTCTTGCGCTCTTTCACGCGCGGGTCACGGCGGAGCAAGCCTGCTGCTTTGAGCGTCGGGCGCAGCTCTGGGTTGAACTTCAGCAGCGCCCGCGCGATCGCCATGCGCGCTGCTTCCGCTTGTCCTGTGATGCCGCCGCCTTTGACCTGGATGCTCACGTTGAACACAGCTTCGGTGTTCGTCAACCGCAGCGGCGTCTGAACAGCAAACCAGTCAATCTCCCGCCCGAAGTATTCCTTCAGGGGCTTGCCGTTCACGGTGATCGCGCCATTGCCCTGCGGGTAAAGGCGCGCGCGCGCCGTGGCCTCCTTCCGACGCCCCACGCCCTCGTAGTATCGCAATGCGATTTCAGCGACCATGATGGCTCACCTCAAGCATTCGCGATCTCCAACGGCTCCGGCTTCTGCGCGGCGTGCTCGTGACTTGGACCGCCGTAGACCTTGAGCTTCTTGATCATCTTGCGCCCCAAGCGCCCATGCGGGATCATGCCCCACACCGCTTGGCGAATAACGCGCTCCGGGTTGCGTTGGAGCAGATCGCGAAGATTGATCGCCTTGAACCCGCCAGGATACATGGAGTGGCGCTGGTAGAGCTTCTCGGTCATCTTGTCGCCCGTGACGCGAATCTTTTGGGCGTTGACCACGATCACGTAGTCGCCGCAATCCACGTGAGGGGTGTAGATAGGCTTGTGTTTGCCCATGATGAGACGCGCGATCTGGCTGGCGAGCCGCCCTAACGTCTTGCCCTGCGCGTCCACCACATACCACTTGCGGCTCTTCATCGCCTCTTCAGGCGTTGCAGAGTACGTTCGAATGCGTTTCATGGCTCATCTCACCGGGATACTTCACATGCACCAAGCACAGCCCACAGGCGGGCGCAAGCCCCTTGATGCGCTGTGCGTCTCTTGCCTCAAGCATTTGCTTGACGTCTTCGGGCTGATTCAGCCCTAGGCCTACGTTGACCAGCGCCTTGACGATGCGGCGCACCATGTGAAACAGAAAGGCGTTCGCCTCTATAACGAAGCGCAGCTCGTCGGGCGCTGACTCACGCCACGACGCGCGGAACACACGCCGCACGGTGCTGGCGTGCCCGCGTTCGCTCATCGCACGACCGAAAGCCGCAAAATCGTGTTCACCCAGTAAGTATGTCGCGGCTTGATTCATGCGCGCAACATCGGGCTTTTGCGCCAACCACCAAGCAGTGTAGCGCCGCAGCGGGTGGCGCACTGGGTCAACGTAGACTGTGTACTCGTAAGTGCGACTCAACGCGCTGTAGCGCGGGTGAAAATCGGGCGCGCATGGCTGCAACGCGCGGATAGCAATGTCTGCTGGCAGCTCGGCGTTGAGCGCGCGCTGCAGCAACGCAAGTGAGTGTGACCACTGCTCTACCTCGAAGGCGATCACTTGTCCCACTGCGTGCACACCTGCGTCTGTGCGCCCCGACGCCACGATGGGCGTGGGGCGCCCGAGCACGCGCTCGAGGGCAGCCTCGATCTCACCCTGCACGGTGCGCGCTTGGCGCTGACGCTGGAAGCCGGCAAAACCGCTCCCGTCGTAAGCCACCGTTGCGCGCACTTTCATCGCATCGTCGTCTCCGCACCTCCTTCTCAACAAGCACTCCTGCACCTAACCGCAGCGGCTACACCCACTCGATGATAGCGATCGGCGCGTTATCGCCCTTGCGATAACCCACTTTCACAATGCGCGTGTAGCCGCCTTTGCGCTCGAGGTAGCGCGGCGCGATCTCGTTGAAGACCTTGCGCACAACGGCTGGACCGCCGTTCACACGCGCTGCCACGAGGCGACGCGCATACACCTGTTTCGCCTTGTCCTCGGTCATCAGCCCCTTCTTGGCGATGGTGATCAATCGTTCCGCTTGGTCTCGGATCGCCTTGCACTTCGCCTCGGTCGTTTGAATGCGACCGTGCTGAATGAGCTGGGTGATCAACGTGCGGCGCAGTGCCGCGCGGTGTCCCGAGGAGCGGCTCAGCTTGTAGCCGTAGACGCGATGTCGCATGACTTACACCTCCTCGCTCGCTTGCTCTTGCTGGTGGCTCGGGATGACAATACCGCGCTCGCGCAACTTTTCGCGCAGCTCCGCCATGGACTTCTCGCCAAAGTTGCGCAAGCCGGTCAACTGACCACCGCTCTTCTCCAACAACTGCATCAGCTCGCCGATGGTGCTGATGCCGCTGCGCTTGAGCGCGTTGTACACGCGCACGCTCAGCTCGAGTTCTTCGATGGGACGGTCAGCCCACTCGCTACCAGCGCGCTTCTGCTCGCGGTCGAAACGCAGCGTTGGCTCTTCGGCGCTGACGCTCGCCACGAGGTTCAAATGTTGAATGAGGATCGAAGCTGCCTGCGCAAGCGCTTCTTGGGGTTTGATGGTGCCGTCCGTCCAGATCTCCAAGATCAGCCGGTCGTAGTTGGTCGCGTGACCAACGCGCGCCGGCTCCACAGTGAAGTTGACGCGGCGCACAGGGCTGAAGATAGCGTCCACAGGCAGCTCGCCAATCGGCAGACGTCCGCGCTGCTCCGCCGGCGAGTAGCCGCGCCCTGCCTCGACTTGGAACTCGATGTCCACGCGCGCCTTGTTGGAGTTCGTGGTGAACAGGTAGAGATCGGGGTTGACGATCTCCACCTCTGGCGGGGCGATGATGTCGCCTGCGGTCACGACGCCCTCGCCGCGCACTTCGAGGCGCAGGCGGTAGGGACCGTCGCCGTGCATGCGCAGGCGGATTTGCTTCACGTTCAGCATGAGCTGCACCACATCTTCGCGGACATCGGGAATGTCGGAGAACTCGTGGTGCACATCCACGATGCGCATGGATGTGATGGCAGCGCCGGGCAGCGCGCTCAGGAGCACGCGGCGCAGCGCATTGCCCAACGTCACGCCGAAGCCACGCTCCATCGCGCCGATCACAAAGCGCCCATATTCGCGTGTCAGCGCATCAACCTCAATCTTTGGGAAGACTGGCGGCGTTAGCAACGCTTCACTCTCCTTTGTGCTTCAAGCGGAACAGCATCTCAAGCGTGGTGGGCTTTAGCGCGAGTAGAACTCGACGATGAGTTGCTCTTTGACGGGCACGTCGATGTCTTCGCGCTTCGGCAATGCCAACACTTCGCCGCTCAACGTTGAGCGGTCGGCGCGCAGCCACGGCGGCGTCGGCACGTCCTCCTTTTCTGCGGCTAACTCTTTGAAGTAAGTCAGCTGGCGGCTGGACTCGCGCACCGCGATGCGGTCGCCTGGTTTGACCAAGTAAGACGGGATGTCAATGGGGTGACCGTTGACGTTGAAGTGCGCGTGGTTCACGAGCTGGCGCGCGGCTGCGCGCGAGGGCGCGAAGCCCATGCGATACACTACGTTGTCCAGCCGGCGCTCGAGCAGGATCAGCAGCTCAGTGCCGGTCACGCCGCGGCGCTTGAGCGCCTCGCGGAAGTAACGACGAAACTGGCGCTCGAGCACGCCGTAGATGCGCTTCAGCTTTTGCTTCTCGCGGAGCTGAAGCGCATAATCGCTTGGCTTAACGCGGCGCATGCGCCCGCCTGGCCCATGTTGACCAGGCGCGAAGCCGCGCCGCTCGAAAGCGCACTTCGAGGTTAAACAGCGCATGCCCTTGAGATAGAGCTTTTCGCCCTCTCGCCGACAGATGCGGCATACAGGTCCGATGCGTCGTGCCATGGAATGCTCCTGAAAGTGACGGTAAGGGACTCGCCTCTTCGATTTGTTTACAACGGGCCGTCTTCCTCCAAATCGAAACAGGCGATGGAAATGCCTTCTACACCACCAGACTAAACGCGGCGGCGCTTCTTCGGTCGGCAGCCGTTGTGCGGGATGGGCGTCACGTCTGCGATGGACTTCACTTTGAGCCCGCTGCCCTGAAGCGCGCGGATTGCTGCCTCGCGCCCGGGGCCGGGACCCTTCACGTACACGTCCACCTCCTGCATGCCATTCTCGACAGCCATGCGGTAGGCGTTTTGCGCGGCAACGCGCGCCGCGAAGGGTGTGCTTTTGCGCGTGCCTTTGAACCCCGAGGCGCCGGCGCTGCTCCAACAAATGGTGTTGCCAGCTTTGTCGGTGATTGTGATGATGGTGTTGTTGAATGGCGCGTAGATGTGCACGATCCCTTGCGCCACATTCTTGCGCGCTCGCCGCGGATTGGTTTGGCGGCGCGGTGTGCGAGATGACGACGCAGAAGCTTTGCCCATAGCGATTCTCTGCTCCCTCCAATTCACTTCTTCTTCGCGCCGCGGCGCCGACCACGACCAGGGACAGTCTTACGCGGACCTTTGCGCGTGCGCGCGTTGGTGCGCGTGCGCTGTCCACGCACGGGCAGCCCGCGCTTGTGGCGCAAGCCGCGGTAACACCCGATCTCGATCAGGCGCTTGATGTTCATCTGCACCTCGCGGCGCAGCTCGCCCTCGACCTTGTATTCCTTCTCGATGATCTCACGCAGGGTCGCCGCTTCTGCTTCAGTGAGGTCCTTCACGCGCGTCGCGGGGTTGATAGTGGTGCGCGCAAGGATCTTCTTCGCAAGCGGGCGACCAATGCCGTAGATGTACGAAAGCGCAATGTCAATGCGCTTGTTGCGCGGTAAGTCAACGCCTGCAATGCGGGTCATAGATCTCCAGAGCGTTTAAACATCAGCCTTGTCGCTGCTTGTGCTTCGGGTTCTCGCAGATGACATAGACGCGACCATGCCGACGGATGATCTTGCACTTCGGACAGCGCTTTTTCACCGATGGTGCAACTTTCATTGTCTCTCTCCCAATTCAGTGCGATTCAGCAAAATCAGACGACATCAAGCAAGAAAGAAAGTCTTGTTCCAAAATGCATCAAAAACCGACTCACAGCAGCGCGCGTGAGTCGGAATTACACATTAATCAATGTTAGTATCTCCGCTTCGCCTTCTGTAATAGCGACGGTGTGCTCGAATTGGGCTGAAAGTTTACCATCAATCGTGGCAACTGTCCAGCCGTCTCGCTTCACGCGAGTGCGGTAGTTGCCTTCGTTGATCATGGGTTCGATCGCCAGCGTTAGCCCAGGGCGCAGCAGCAGCCCTGTGCCGGGCTGTCCGAAGTTAGGCAGCGTGAATCCCTCGTGCAGCGCGCGCCCGACGCCATGGCTGGTGTACTCGCGCACCACGCTGAAGCCTCGCGACTCCGCCACGCGCTGGATCGCAGCGCCAATGTCGCCGCTGCGGTTACCGCTGCGCGCCGCAGCAATTGCTGCCGCCAAGCAAGCCTGCGTCACCTCAATCAAGCGCTGCGCCCGTTCGCTGATCGCGCCAACCCCCACGGTAATCGCCGCGTCGGCGTGATACCCTTCAACGCTCGCGCCCACATCAATCTTCAGCACGTCACCCTCGCGCAGTCGACGCTCGCCGGGAATGCCGTGCACAACCTCGTCGTTGATGGAAGTGCAAATGCACGCTGGAAAAGGGTAGGGCGCGCCCTGCGGTTTGTAGTTCTTGAACGAAGGCTGCGCGCCATGCTGCAGGATGATCCGCTCGGCGATTTGATCCAGCTCGATGGTCTTCACGCCAGGGCGGGCGCGTTCGCGCAATTCTGCAAGCACTGTCGCCACAACCTTCCCAGCGCGACGCATCTTAGCGATCTCCTGCTCAGTCTTCAACACGATCATGCGGCGCGCTCCACCGCGGCGATCGCTTGGCGCAGCAAGTTTTGGACGTACTCGATGGTGTGCTCGCCGTTGATCTCGACCAGCAGCCCCCTATCGCGGTAGTAGTCGATCAGGGGCGCGGTCTGCTCTTCGTACACGCGAATGCGCCGCTGCTGCACCTCTGGCGTGTCATCCTCGCGCCGGTAAAGCTCGCCCGTGCAAACCTCGCGCTTGCAGCCTTCGCGCGGCGGCAACGAGAAGTAGGCGAACACCGCCCCACATTCGCGGCACGTCCAGCGGTGAGAGAGCCGCTCGATGAGAATGTGCTCGCGCACACGAATCCACGGCACGATGGTGATGCGCTTATTTAACTCGGCAAGCAGCTTGTCCAAAGCCTCTGCTTGTGGGATGGTGCGGGGGAAGCCGTCGAGGATAAAGCCGTTGTCGCAGTCTGGTCGGCTGAGTCGCTCGCGCACCATGCCCACCGTCACCTCATCTGGCACTAACTCGCCGCGGTCGATGTATTGCTTCGCCAGCTTGCCCAGCTCCGTTTGGTTCTTGATATGCTCGCGGAATAGGTCGCCGCTCGAGATGTGCGGAATGTGGTAGTGCTTGGCGAGCAGCACCGCCTGCGTGCCCTTCCCTGCGCCAGGCGCCCCCAACAGAACAATGCCGTGGCCGTGCATGGCGCTCACTTGATGAAGCCTTCGTAATTGCGCATCAAGAGCTGCGCCTGCAACTGGCGCATTGTGTCGAGCACTACGCCGACGACGATCAACAATCCAGCGCCAGAGAGCAACAGGTTGTTGTTCCCCACAGGGCGCAGAAAACCAAACGGCGGCACGTAGGAGACGAAGTTGAGCAGATACGGCAGGATAGCCAGCAAGCCGAGGAACAACGCGCCCACTAACGTGAGCCGGCGCGTGACGCGCGTGATGAACGTCTCCGTGCTCTTGCCGGGGCGAATGCCAGGGATAAAGCCGCCCTGCTTCTGCAGGTTCTCCGCTAGGTTCTGCTGCTGCATCATCACGTCGGTGTAGAAGTAGGTGAAGCCAATGACCAGCAGGAAGTAGGAGATTGTGTAGAACACCATCTCCGCGGAGAGCACGTTCTGGTTGGTCTGACCCGCGCTGAACAACCGCACCACGCCGACCGCGAAGTTCTGCACGCCTGCGTCGCGGCTGTTGACGAAGAAGCCCGCGATGATTGCAGGGAACACCAGCACCGCTTGCGCGAAGATGATTGGGATCATGCCGGCGCTGTTCACCTTCAGCGGGATGTGCGTGCCGACGCCGCCCACGATGCGCCGACCGCGCACGCGTCGCCCATACTGCACCGGAATGCGCCGTTCGCCCTCTTGGATGTACACAATGCCGAGCACCGTAATCACGGTGATCACCAAGAATGCCGCCAGCGTGAGCACCGGCGTCAGCCCAGCGGCAATCTGCGCAACGTTCGCTGGGATGCGCGCCACGATGCCACCGAAGATGATGATGGACAAGCCCTGCCCAATGCCTTGCTCGGTGATCAGCTCGCCCAGCCACACCGCGAACATGGTGCCCGCCGTCATGGTGACGATGGTGACGATGGTCGGCAAGATGTACTCTGGGCGATCCAACCCCCACTGCGGCAACACGCGCTGCCCATTGGTCAAGCCCGCGCCGATGCTTTCAAAGATGTTGACCTGTCCAATGGCGTTCAGCGCAGCCATCGGCACCGTGAGGAAGTATGTCAGGCGGTTGATCTTCCGCCGACCTTGCTCGCCCTCCTTTGCAAGCTCCTCGAGGCGTGGGATCACTGGGATGAGCAACTGCAGGATGATGCTCGCGGTGACGTAGGGATACACGCCCATCGCAAGCACAGAGAAGTTAAACACTGCGCCGCCGGAGAGCAAGTTGAGCAGCCCCACCAAGCTGCCCAGCCCACCCGCTTGACCAGCCTCGACAGCTTGCCGAATCTGCCGCAGCACCTCAGGATCAACGCCTGGCACAGGCACATGGGAGACTAGGCGATAGATGACCAAAATGAACAGCGTGAAGAGGATCCGATTGCGGATCTCAGGGAGCGTGATCGCGCTGCGAATGGCTTGCAACATGGCTACGTCACCGCGTGCGGTACCCGCCGCGCTTGACCTCGAGCTTGGTCACGCTGCCGCCGGCGGCTTCGATCTTCTGCTGGGCTGTAGCGGAGAACTTATGCGCCGTCACCTTCAGCGGGATGCTCAGCTCCCCATCGCCCAAGATGGCGACATACTCGCCTGGGTGAGCTAACCCCAGCGCTACCAATTTCTCCGGCGTGACCTCTGCGCCTGCCTCGAAGTGCTTTGCCAGCACACCAACGTTCACTGGGCGATACACGATCTTGTAGGGGTTAAAGAAGCCAATACCGCGGCGGAACGGCAGCTTGCGCACTAGCGGAAATTGACCGCCTTCAAAGTACGGACCTTTCACGCCGCCAGTGCGTGCAGCTTGACCTTTCTGACCGCGCCCCGCGGTGCGTCCTTGACCAGCGGCAATGCCAATGCCTTTGCGCTTCTTGCGCTTGCGCGAACCAGGCGCAGGTTTGATCTCGTGCAGCTTCATGTCTACGTCTCACCTCTTGCTCAACGCCGCGCGGTCGAAGGGGCCGCGCGACTCGCTTGATGAAATGCTTACAGCTACGCGGGCTTCACCACAACCAGGTGCTTGACAGCTTCGATCATGCCACGCACCTGGGGAGTGTCCGCGTGCGTCACCGTCTGTCCACGTCGGCGCAACCCAAGCGCATACAGCGTGCGGCGCTGGCGCTCGTTGTAACCGATACAGCTCTTCACCCACGTGATGGCGAGTTGCGCCTGAGGCTCAGCTTGGTTGTTGTTCTTCACCTCCGACATGGCTGCGCATCCAGAACGGCTGAACGTGCGCCAAGCTCTTGCGACGCGCTTTAGCCTCCTCCTCGATGTTCTTGAGTTGGAGCAAGCCGTAATACGTCGCGAAAGTGTTGTTCAAAATGTTCGACGAGCCAAGCGCCTTCGTCAGAATATCCTTGATGCCTGCTGCTTCAAGCACAGCGCGCACGCCGCCACCCGCGATCACGCCCGTGCCGGGCGAGGCAGGCTTGAGCAGCACTTTGGCGCTGCCGAACTTGTAGAGCACCTCGTGGGGGATGGTGCTGCCGATCATCTCGATCTTGCGCATGTTGTTGCGCGCGCGTTCGGTGGCTTTGCGGATGGCGTCTTGAACGGTGCGCGCCTTGCCCAACCCAACGCCCACGCGCCCGCGCTGATCGCCCACCACAATGAGCGCGCGGAAGGCAAAGCGCCGCCCGCCTTGGATCACCTTCGCCACGCGCGTCACGTCAACGATGCGCGTGTCCAGTTCCACTGGCTGATCGCTCGGCGCACCGCGCCGAGCTCGTTGCTGCGATCGCTCCATGACTTTAGAACTCCAACCCTCCTTCGCGCGCACCTTCAGCCACCGCCTTCACGCGACCGTGGTAGCGGTAGCCCGCGCGATCGAAGACGACCTTCTTGATGCCTTTCTCGAGCGCGCGCTGGGCGACTAGCCTGCCCACCGCAAACGCTTGTTCCGTCTTCTTTAGCCCTTGCTGCGAGCGGATCACCTCATCGAGGCTCGATGCCGCCGCAAGCGTGTGCCCTATCGTGTCATCAATCACCTGAGCGTAGATGTGCTTCAGGCTGCGAAATACGTTCAGCCTTGGGCGTTCGGGCGTGCCGTGCACCTTCGCGCGCACACGCCGCCGCCGTCGCTCACGTGCCTCGTGTCGGTCAAATCGTGCCATAGCGCAGAACCTCTTCCCGCGCTGGGACTCAAGCGTGGGTCAGGCCCACCCTCGCTCACCAGTGCGAGCTTCTCGACAACGCCGAAGCGTCACTTGCCCTTGCCAGTCTTGCCAGCTTTGCCCGCCTTACGGCGGATCACTTCGTTGATGTAGCGAATGCCCTTGCCCTTGTATGGCTCTGGAGGGCGATAGCGGCGCACCTGCGCAGCCACCTCGCCGACCAGCTCCTTATCAATCCCGCTAACAGTGATGGTGCGCGTCTTGGGATCGGTGGAGAACGTGATGCCTGGCGGCGGCGTCACCTGGATGGGGTGCGAGTAGCCAAGGTAGAGCATCAAGTTCTTCCCCGCCATCTCTGCGCGGTAGCCCACGCTTTCTGCGGTGATCTCCAGCACCTTCTGGTAACCCTGCGAGACGCCGATCACCATGTTGTTGAGCAACGCGCGCGTCAAGCCATGAAGCGCGCGCACTTGGCGGTCGTCGCTGGTGCGTTTGACCACGAGCGTATTGCCCTCCTTCTCGATGATCAAGCGCGGGTCGAAGGTGCGCTGAAGTTCCCCTTTTGGACCCTTCACTGTGACGGCGCTGCCATTGATCACTACATCCACGCCCTTCGGAAGTTCAATCGGTTTGCGACCAATGCGTGACATTTGCTTCACCTCAAGCCGACGGGTTCACTTGCAGATCAGCATTGCGCCGACCGCTATCGCCAAACATTCGGCTTTAGTACACGTAGCACAGCACTTCGCCGCCCACGCCCAAACGGCGCGCCTGCCGATCAGTCACCACGCCCTTAGGCGTGGAGAGGATGGCGATGCCGATGCCGCTGAGCACGCGCGGGATCTCGCTGCGGCGCACGTAGATGCGCCGGCCGGGCTTGCTCACGCGCTTCAAGTTCGTGATCACTGAACGGCGATTGCGGCGCTCCCCAACGTAGCGCAGGACGATGTTGATGGAGGTCTTCCCATCCACGTTGATCACTTGATAGTCCTCGATGTAGCCCTCGTCCTTCAGGATTTGCGCCACGCGCTCGTTGAGCTTTGAGCCGCGCACAGCAACAGTGGCGTGCCCGACCGCCGCAGCGTTGCGGATGCGCGTGAGCATATCGCTCAGTGTATCGTTGACCATGCGTGTATCCCTCGTGTTGCTGAACGGAAACGTCTCGACGCTGCAGCGCGCTTACCAAGACGCCTTGCGCACGCCCGGGATCTCGCCGCGCAGCGCCATCTCGCGGAAGACGATGCGCGACACGCCGAACTTGCGCATGTAACCGCGTGCGCGTCCGCTCACCATGCAGCGGTTGCGGATGCGCACCTTGAACTTGCGGCGCTTCTCGCGCGCCATCAACGCAGCTCGCGGAGTCTTTTTGCCCATATCGGTTATGCGATCCCTCCTGCAAAGAACGCTAACGTGTCGGTTTGCTGAACGGCATGCCAAACAGGCGCAGCAGCTCGCGTCCTTCTTCGTCGGTGCGTGCTGTGGTCACGATGGTGACCTCCAAGCCACGCACCTTGTCGATCTTGTCATAGTCCACCTCGGGAAAGATGATCTGCTCACGCAAGCCAAGGGTGTAGTTGCCGCGCCCGTCGAAGGCGTCGGGCGAGACACCGCGAAAGTCGCGCACGCGCGGCAGCGCGAGGTGGATCAAGCGGTAAAGAAAGTCATACATGCGCTGACCGCGCAGCGTGACCTTGACGCCAATCGGGCGCCCCTCGCGCAACTTGAAGCCAGCGATGCTTTTGCGCGCGCGCGTGACGATGGGGCGCTGACCCGCGATCATCATGATGTCGTTGACCGCGAAGTCCACCACCTTCGGGTTGTCCGCCGATTCGCGCCCCACGCCGACGTTGATCACGATCTTCTCGATCTTCGGCACCTGCATGATGTTCTTGTAGCCGAAGCGCTTCATCAACGCCGGGCGTATCTCGTTCACATACATCTGCTTCAGGTCTGCCATGGCTTAGTCCAGCACCTCCTGAAGCTTGTTGGAGTAGCGCACTTTGCGCCCGTCAATGAAGCGATAGTTGACGCGCGTCGGTTTGCCGCTGGGCGCGATCAGCTTGACGTTCGAGACATCAATTGGCATCTCCACCTCGATGATGCCGGCTTGGACGACGCGGGTGCCGCTCTGGCGCGGTCGCACGTGCTTCTTGGCGATGTTCACGCCTTTGACCACGATCTTGTTCTGCTTGGGCAACACGCGCACCACCTCGCCGCGCTTTCCCTTGTCGTCGCCGGCGATCACGAGCACGGTGTCGCCTTTTTTGATCTTCATCGCTGCTCACCTCTCCACTGCTGGCAAAGTCCAGTCAGCTTCTTGCGAAGCTAAGCTTAAAGCACCTCCGGCGCGAGCGAGATGATCTTGGTGAAGCCCTTGTCGCGCAGCTCGCGTGCCACGGGACCGAAGATGCGCGTGCCGCGCGGGTTCACCCCATCGTCGCTCAAGATCACCGCAGCGTTGTCGTCAAAGCGGATGTAGGAGCCGTCCTCGCGGCGGTATTCCTTCGCCACGCGCACGATCACCGCTTTGACCACGCTGCTCTTCTTCACGTCGGCTGTGGGCGTGGCATCCTTGACCGTTGCGGTGATGATGTCGCCCACGCGCCCATAGCGGCGGCGATGACCGCCGTGGATGTGAATGCACAGCAGCTCCTTCGCGCCAGTGTTGTCGGCAACTTGCAGACGGCTCTCTTGCTGGATCATGGTCGCTCACGCTCCTCGGCGCTCGAGAATTTTCTCAAGCATCCAGCGCTTGGTCTTGCTGATCGGACGGTGTTCCACGATTTGCACCACATCGCCAGGCTTGGCGGTGTTGTGCTCGTCGTGGGCTTTGTAGTTCTTGCTGCGCGTGATCACCTTCTTGTAGAGCGGATGGCGCAGCGTGCGGCTGACGCGCACCACGATGGTCTTTTGCATCTTGTCGCTGATGACCACGCCGATCAGACGTCTCCGTCGGTCCTCGCTCATGCTTGCTCCGCCTCCGTGGCGCGGCTGGCGGTCAACATCGCCGCCAACTCGCGCTGACGCAGGATGGTTTTGATGCGCGCGATGGTGTGGCGCGTCTTCTTGATCGCGTTGTCGTCCTTGAGCTGCCCCTGCGCGCGTTGAAAGCGCAGGTTGAACAGCTCGCGGTAAGCCTCGTCAAGCTTGGTGTTCAGCTCAGAGGTGGACAGCTTCATGAGGTCTCTTGCTTTAAGATGCATTGCTCACGCCACCTCCTCGGTCTTTGCGACGATCTGGCACTTAATCGGCAGCTTGTAGGCGGCTTGGGTCAAGGCATGGCGCGCTACCTCTTCGGGCACGCCGCTCACCTCGAACATGATGCGCCCAGGCTTGACCACAGCCACCCAGTGATCCACGGCACCTTTGCCCTTGCCCATGCGGGTCTCGGCGGGTTTTGCGGTGACGGGCTTGTCGGGGAAGATGCGGATGATCTGCCGACCGCGGCGCTTCATCTCGCGCACGAGCACGCGGCGCACAGCCTCGATTTGGCGCGCGGTGATCCACGCCGGCTCGAGCGCCTGCAGCCCAAACTCGCCCATCTCCAGCTCAGTCGCGCGCGTCTCTTTCCCCTTCAGACGCCCGCGCTGTTGCTTGCGGAACTTTACACGTTTCGGCATTAACATGGCGACCTCACCACCTCAACAGCTTCATCCCTGCGGCTGGTTTCCTTGGGTATTCGTTGCGGCTGCGCGCGACTTACCGCCACGCCCGCCACGGCTGCGGCGTTGAGTGCCAGCGCTAGGCTGCTGCGTGCGCGAGGGGCGCGAGAGCTCTTCGCGCGGCTTATCGGGCAGCACATCGCCTTTGTAGATCCACACCTTCACGCCGATCTGCCCGTAGGTAGTGCGCGCTTCTGCTTTGGCGAAGTCAATATCAGCGCGCAGCGTGTTGCGCGGGATGCGCCCTTCCATCATCTTGTCGGTGCGCTTCATCTCGGCGCCGCCCAGGCGCCCGGCGCACTCGATGCGCACGCCGAGCGCACCTTTTTGCATCGCAGCTTGGATCGCCCTCTTCATCGCGCGGTTGTGCGGGATGCGCTTCTCGATCTGCTGCGCGATGTTCTGCGCCACAAGTGCCGCCACCAGCTCTGGCTTGACGATCTCTTCGATGTCAAGCTTGACGCGCTTGCCGGTCATTTTCTCGATGTTCTCGCGGATCTCCTTCACGGTGACCCCCTTGCGGCCGATCACCACGCCGGGGCGCGCCGTGTGCACGACGATGTGCACTTGGTTCGGCGGAAAGCGTTCGATGGTGATATCGGCGACGCCGGCGTTCTCCGCGTCGAGCTTCTCGCGCAAGTAGTCGCGCAGCATGATGTCCTCATGCAGCAACTTGGTGTACTCGCGCGTGGGCGCGTACCACTTGCTTTTCCAGTCGTAGATGAAACCCAAGCGAAAGCCGTAGGGGTGAACTTTCCTGCCCATTATTCTTCTCTCAAAATGACCGTGATGTGTGAGCTTTTGCGTTGGATTGGGCGAAAGCGCCCACGCGCAGCAAAGCGGCGCCACGGGCGAATCGGTCCCGGGTCCACGTAGATGCGGTGGATCACCAAGTCTTGCGCGGAGAGCTGCTTGTTTTCCACCGCGTTGGCGACCGCCGAGGCGATCACCTTGCTGACCGGCTCGGCCGCTGCTTTGGGCGTGAAGCGCAGCAAGTTCAGCGCCTCGAGCGCATTTTTGCCGCGCACCAGATCCGCAACCAAGCGCACCTTTTGGGGCGACATGCGCACGTAGCGCAACACAGCGCGCACCTCGTTCTCAGCTAAAGGTTGTGCCATAGCAGCCTCCTCAATCAGCTCGCCTTTTCCTCCTTGACTGTGTGGCCGCGGAAGGTGCGCGTTGGCGCGAACTCGCCGAGCTTGTGGCCCACCATGTTTTCCGTGATGTAGATCGGCACGTGGCGACGGCCGTCATGCACGGCGATCGTGTGCCCCACCATCTGCGGGAAGATGGTCGAAGCACGCGACCAGGTCTTGATGACCTTTTTCTCGCCGCGTTTGTTCATCTCCTCAATGCGCTTCAGCAGCTTCGGGTGAACGTAGGGACCTTTCTTGAGTGATCGCGACATAGCGGCTTCACCCTGTGAGATTCACTTACTTGCTCTTCTTCTCGCGACGGCGCACGATGAAGACGTTGGTGCGCTTGTTGCGGCGCGTCTTGACGCCGAGCGCCTTCTTGCCCCAAGGGGTGTATGGCGCATCGCGACCGATCGGCGTGCGCCCTTCGCCACCACCATGAGGGTGGTCGCGCGGTGACATGGCAGAGCCGCGCACCGTGGGGCGAATGCCCAACCAGCGGCTGCGCCCAGCCTTGCCCAGCTTGACGTTGATGTGATCTGGGTTGCTGAGCTGCCCAATGGTCGCCATGCACGTCTGCAACACCTTGCGCACCTCGCCGCTCGGGAGGCGAATGAAGGCATAGTCGCCCTCCTTCGCCAGCAATTGCGCACCCACCCCTGCTGAACGCGCTAACTGCCCCCCGCGCCCGGGATACAGCTCCACGTTGTGGATCGTGGTGCCGACTGGAATGTTCGCCAGGGGCAGCGCGTTGCCCACGCGCACTTCCGCTTGTGGACCGCTCATCACCTCGTCGCCCACCTGCAAGCCGAGCGGCGCAAGGATGTAGCGCTTTTCGCCGTCGGCGTAGTGCAGCAGCGCGATGCGCGCCGAGCGGTTCGGGTCGTACTCGATCGCTGCAACGCGCGCTGGCACGCCGAACTTGTCACGCTTGAAGTCGATGATGCGATACGCGCGCTTGGCGCCACCGCCGCGATGGCGCGTGGTGATCTTGCCGCGCGCATTGCGCCCGCCTGTGCGCCGCAAGCCGACGGTCAGCGATTTCTCTGGCTCATCCTTTGTGATGTCCGAGAAATCGCTCACCGTCATGCCGCGGCGGCTGGGCGTAACAGGTTTAAAGGTTTTCACTGCCATAGCGCTCTCGATAGGGTATCCGAGAAGCGAACGTTATGCGACGCCCTCGAACAACGGAATGCGGTCTTTCTCGCTCACCTGCACGATGGCTTTCTTCCACTGCGGTGAGCGTTGAATGTGCGACGCCTTCTGCCCGATGATGCGGCTGCGCGGGTTGCGGCGGCGCTTGCGCGGCATGTTGATGATGTTCACGCGCAACACTTTCACGCCGAACGCTAGCTCAACCGCTTCCTTGATCTGCTGCTTGTTCGCGCGCGGGTCAACCTCGAAGACATACTGGGGCTTGGCATAGCCCACCTGCCACTGCGTCTTCTCGGTGATGATCGGGCGCTTCAAAACTTCGTACGGATGCATAGCGTCCACGCTCCTTCGCGCAAACTCACTTCGCCTTGCCAAGCCAGCCTTCGATCACCTGCAGCGAAGCCAGCGGCAACACGAGTTTGTCGTATTTGAACAAATCACGGATGTTGAGATACATCGCGTGAATGGTCTTGGCGTTGGGAACATTCGCCGCGGACTTCTCCACGTTCTCGTTGCGCCCGGGCAAGACGAACAATCCCTTCTCAACGTTGAGCGCCTTCATCACGGCGACGAAATCCTTTGTGCGCGGCGCTGGCAAGTCGAGTTGATCCACGATGATGATCTGCTGGTCGGCGGCTTTTTGCGAGAGCGCGCAGCGGATTGCTTGCCGGCGCATGCGCTTGGGCATATCTTGCTTGTAGCTGCGCGGGTGCGGACCAAAGGCGACGCCGCCGCCAACCCAGTGCGGCGCTTTGCGGCTGCCCTGTCGTGCGCGCCCCGTGCCTTTCTGTCGCCACACCTTCTTGGTGGTGCGGTTAACCTCGCCGCGCGTCTTTGTGTCATGCGTGCCCAGGCGCGCGTTGGCGAGTTGGCGCAACAGCGCTTGGTGCATCAAGGGCTGGCTCACCTTCACGCCGAAGATGTGCTCCGGCAGATTCACCTCGCCCACTTGCTCGCCTTTTAGGTTATAGACCGGTACGTTCATCTCAACTCACCTTCTTGCTTGCCTTGCGCGCCTCGCGGATGACAACGATGCCGCCGTTGGGGCCGGGCACCGAGCCGGCAACGGCAATCAGGTTGCGCTCCGCGTCAACCAGCATCACCTTCAAGTTCATCGAAGTGGCGCGCGTGCCGCCGTAACGCCCCGCCATGCGCTTGCCCTTCACCACATGGCCGGGGAAAGTGCCCGCACCAATTGAGCCAGGGGCGCGCTCGCGGTCAGAGGCACCGTGCGTTTTGCGCTGGCGATTGAAGCCGTGACGCTTGATGTTGCCCGCAAAACCGCGACCCTTAATGACGCCGGTCACATCCACGCGCTCACCAACCTTGAAAATGTCCGCTTTGATCACGTCACCCTCTTTGTAGGTGATCTCTTTCACGCGCGCCTCGACCAAGTGTGCCAGAGGCGGCACGCCCGTCAGTTGCTTGCGCTTTGGATGTTTTTCATCGGGCTTAAGCAAGCCCAGATGACCCAACTGACCACGCGTGAGGCGCTTAGGTTTCACCTCACCGAAGCCAAGCTGGATCGCGTTGTAACCGTCGCGTTCGACGGTCTTGACCTGCGTGACGTAGTTGGGACCTGCTTCGATCACCGTCACGCCGGTGACATTGCCCTGCTCATCGAAGAGCTGGGTCATGCCTACTTTGCGTCCAATTAACTTCCTCATGGCTTTGTCATTGGCTCTTCGGCGTCAGCCGCTCGGCGCTTAAGGCGCAAGAGCTTGACCCACATCTTGCGGCTACAGCTTGATCTCGATGTCCACCCCTGCTGGCAGGTTGAGACGCATCAGCGTCTCAATCGTGCGCGAGTCGGGATCAATGATGTCGATCAACCGCTTGTGCGTGCGGATCTCGAAGTGCTCGTGCGAGTCTTTATCAATGAACGTCGAGCGACGCACCGTGTAGCGCTCGATCTTCGTCGGCAGCGGCACTGGTCCGACCACAGTAGCACCAGTGCGCTCAGCGCTCTCGACGATCTGCTGCACCGACTTGTCGAGCGCGCGGTGATCGTATGCTTTCAGCTTGATACGGAGTCGTTGCTTAGCCATAGCGAGAGACTTTTCGCGCTCGGCGCGCAGGCAGGTTCGCGTGCCGCCGCAGCGCCGAGCGCGACGCGTAATCCAAGCCCTTAATCGAACACCTTGGTGATAGTGCCTGCGCCGACGGTCAAGCCGCCCTCACGAATCGCAAACCGCGACCCCTGCTCCAGCGCCACCGGCGCTATCAGCTTCACCCGCATCGTCACATTGTCCCCCGGCATCACCATCTCCACCCCCTCCGGCAATATCACCTCCCCGGTCACATCCATCGTCCGTATGTAAAACTGCGGACGATACCCGCTGAAAAACGCCTTGTGCCGACCCCCCTCCTCCTTCTTCAGCACATAC
>JANWUW010000006.1 GCA_025057935.1 Thermoflexales bacterium | reverse complement strand
CTAGCGGCGACGCCCGGTCAAGAGTGTGATAGGTCCGATGGCAAGCATGTAAGACAGCCCAAGGAAGATCATTGCGCTGAGCAAGGCGACCAGCCAGCGATCTTGCTCTGGGGCAGCACTAGACTGCGCCTGCATGTCTCGACGCAGCACAGCTGATACCAAGGTTGCCGTGCCAACGACGGAGATAAACAGCCCAATCGGGCGATCGTAAGCAAGCAGGCTGCCACGCCAGCCCGTCTGGGTGAACTCGCTGTAAATGCCTAGCGCGATCACAGCAACAGCGGCTATGGTCGGCGTCAGCCATAGCCAACCCGATGCTCTGCGACCTATCGCTGCAAGGGCAACATGCATCGCCGACGCCGCAAGCGCTGCCGCAGCGAAAGCATAGACCAGCGGCTCATCGCTGCTATAGTGATTCAACGAGAGTCCCATGAGCACGACGCCAATCCCAACAAGAGGAAAGATAACGAAGCCCTCGAAGAAGCGCAAAAGCCATAGCTGCTTTTTGGAAGCGCTGAACGTCTCCAGCTTAACCCATGCAAACGCCAGCGCTACCAGGAGGGCAAACAGCAAGATCGAAACCACAGAGGGATTGAATGCAAGCGGCGGGAAATCTCGGATAATGAGCTGCGCAGGCTCTGGCGGCTGGCGTGCAATGAAGAGCACGACTGCATGGAAGACGGCAAGAACGAGCACTGTGAGGCGGGTCACTGAAGCGCGGGCTGGCTTCTCCTGACGCTCAGCATTCGTCACGGCGCTTGTCATTGTATCCCGCTGCTTGCTGGCGCGCTAGGTACTGAGGGCGGTTTGACGTGTGTTGACTGAAGCTTCGCGGCAATGTCAGCGCGCCCGGAGCAGAAGTATGAGTCTGCTGCGGGGGCAAACGGAGCAACGCAACTTTTTCGACCGCTACCTGAAGACGCACCGGCAGCCCAAACAGCAAAAGCCGAGCGCCGTTTTTCATCGCGTCGGCGCTCGGCTGAGGCTGCGGCTTGTGTGCGCAGCGAAAAGGTTGTGTGGCGCGTTCCTGCAAACGCGCTATGCAGCAGCGGTCGCCGCCTGCACGACGGCGCTGAAGGCTTGCGGGTCGCGCGCTGCGAGGTCTGCCAACACTTTACGGTCGAGTTGGATGTTGGCAGCTTTGAGCGCGTGTATCAAGCGGCTGTAGGTAGTGCCGTGCAGGCGCGCAGCCGCGTTGATGCGCGTGATCCACAGCCGACGCAGGTCGCGCTTGCGATTGCGACGGTCGCGCGTGGCGTAAGCCAGCGCGTGCAGCAGTGCCTCGTTTGCCTTGCGGAAATGCTTGTGACGCGCGCCAAATTGCCCGCTGGTTTGGGCAAGGACTCGCTTATGGCGTCGGCGCGTTTTGGGGCCGCCCTTGACTCGTGCCATTTTGCGAAACTCCTTTTGGTCTCAGAACGACTCGAGCTTGAAACAACGAATGAGGAGAGAACGCAGCGCTTGCCCTACTTGTTCTTCAGGTAAGGCGCGAGCTTGCGCACGCGCTTGACCAGCGCGCTGTTCTCGACGGTGACCATCTCCAGAAGTTGCGCTTTTACGCGCTTTGCCTTCTTGCGGCGAAGATGGCTCTTGCCCTGACGGGTGCGCATCAGCTTGCCGCTGCCCGTCACTTTAAAGCGTTTTGCTGTCGCTTTGTGTGTCTTGAGCTTACCCATGTCAATCACACCCTCACGGCAACTCGAATTGCTCTTGAGCGAGTTTCTGCGCCCGCTTCTCGCGATTTGCAGCCTTGCGCTCAGCGATGATCTGCTCTTTGGTTTTCGGTTTTGCAGCGTTCTCGGCAGGCGCCGGCGCTTCTGGCGACGAGGATTGAGCCTGTGGCTGAGCCGGCTCCTGGCTCACCTCGCCTTCTTCTTCATCGTCGAGCAGCGCTTCGCGCTCTTCGGCTTCCTCATCGTAGCCAGCCGCTTTATCGGCGGCGCGCTCAGCTTCGATTTTCTCCTTCGTCGACTTGAGGTGTGAAGCCGCCAACGTCGCCGGCGTGGGCGCCAACACCATCGTCATCGCCCGCCCTTCCATCGCGGGCGGCGACTCCACAAGCGCGAGGTCTTCGACGCCTTGGACGAACTTGTCCAGCATCTGCCGCGCAATGTGCAGGTGTTCGATCTCGCGCCCACGGAAGCGCATCGTGACCTTCACCTTGTTGCCCGCCATCAAGAAGCGCCGCGCTGCGCGGATTTTGAACGCCAGGTGATGATCGGTAGTGCGCGGGCGCAATTGCACGCCCTTCACCTCGATCACCTTGTGGCTCTTGCGCGAGGCGCGCTCCTTCTTCTCGCGCTCGTAGATGAACCGACCGTAGTCCAGAATGCGGCACACAGGCGGATCCGCTGTTGGCGCAACCTCGATGAGGTCGAGGTGCATGCTGCGCGCTAGTTCGAGCGCGTCGCGGATGTCCATGATGCCGCGGTTGGTGCCGTCAGGCATGATCACGCGGACCTGCGGCACGCGAATTTGGTTGTTGATGCGAAATTGTTGCTGAGCTTTGCTTTGTGCGATCGCCGATGCCTCCTCCGCAGCAGGTGCGGACTCAACAGCTTGGTTTCGAGAACGTCTCTTGTCGCCCCGAGGAGGGCAGTGCGGCATTATAACGAGAGAGCGCAGTTTCTTCAAGGCAGGCGCCTCAGAGTCGCATGCGTCCGCAGAGACGCCACAGAGAGCGCCGTCGCAAAGAACTGTCTCGGTTCACACACCACGACCGCTTCTGCGCCACGCGACGATGCGCCGGGGCTGTTCCTGCGCCAACGCGAGCAGTTGTGCTGCAGCGGTGAAGCCGAAGCCCAAGCTGTAAAGCAGCAGCGGCAAAGCCGCGAGCCAGGCGCTGTGTTGAAACACCATCGCTGCCGCGACGCCGCTGTAGCACGCCAGCAGCAGCTCTGCCCACAATGTCCAGTCAGCGCGGAGCGGGTAGGGCGAACGCCAGAGCGCGCCTCGCTTGGGCGTGCGCTCGAAAGTGCCTGCGCCTAAATTGAGCAGCGCGCTCAACATCGCCACGGTGTTGGAGAGGGAAACGCCGATGCCCAGCGCTAAGGCAAACGGCAGCGCCTTCAAGCTGTCGCTCCAGCACACGCCTTGCGCGCGCTGCGCGAGGACAAGCGCGAATGTCGGCAGCGTGCATAGCATGCCCAAGGCGCCAACCCAAGCCGGCAGCAGAGGCTCGCCGCCAAACATCCAGCGCAAAACCAGCAGCGGCGTGGTCAGCGCTGTGAGCAAGACCCAAGCGTGGATGAAGTAGCCGCTGAGGTGGAACAGCGCTGCAATGCGCTGCAGCCATGACCATGGCGCGTGAAGCATCATCGGTAGAACCTTGCGCAGCACTTGCACGGTGCCGCGCGCCCAGCGCGCTTGCTGCCGCTTGTAGCTGAGGGCTTCGCTTGGCAGCTCGCTGGGGATGCATAGCCAGGGCAAATATGCGCCCCGCCAACCGCGCATCTGCGCTCGATAGCATAGGTCTAAGTCCTCCGTGAGGGTATCAGCTTGCCAACCGCCGGCGTCGAGGATGCATTCGCGTCGCCAAATGCCTGCGGAGCCGTTAAAGCTAATCGGCAAACCTGCACTTGCGCGCGCCGTTTGTTCGACGACGAAATGCACGTCGAGCATCACCTTCTGCGCACGGGTAACTGCGGAGTGCTCTGCATTCGCAAACGTCCAACGCGCCTGCACAAAGCCCACGTGCGGATCAGCGAACGCAGCCGACTCTGCGATCGCGCGGCGGAGAAAATCCGGAGGCGGCACGAAATCAGCGTCGAAGATGGCGATGAGGTCGTCTTCGGTATGGCGCAAACCTTCGGCGAGCGCGCCTGCCTTGAAGCCCTGACGTGCCTCGCGTTGGATCAGCTCGACGCGCACGCCCTGAGCGCGCAGGCGCTCGACCACTCGGCACACGATGAAGCGCGTCTCGTCGTCGGAATCGTCAAGCACTTGTATCCGCAGACGGTCAGATGGGTAGTCTTGTGCTGCGACTGCGCATAGGACGCGCTCGACAACTGCGCGCTCGTTGTAGATCGGCACCTGGACGGTGACGCGCGGCAGCGCGTCTGAAGCGGACGATGCGCGTGAGAAGCAAGGGCGCGGCTTTGAACCAAAGAGGAAGACGAGCAGCAATGCTGTGTGGTGAAGGGCTTGGATCGCCAGCGCACACACAGCGAACGTGTGCACAATGGCGATGAGGTCCATTGACGAGCAGAACGGCGCTGGCGCAACCGCGCAAGTGCCGCGCGCCTAGCGCTTGTCGAGGTCGTCGAGGTCGAGCGAGCTGAGGAAATCTTTAAAGGCGCCGAGGTCTTCGTCGTCCTCGGATGAGCCGGACTTGGAGCCGCCAGCGGAGACCTCAGCCTCTTCTTCTGCCACAAAGGCGTGCTGATCCATCACCTCTTCATCCACGAAGATGGGGCAACCCACGCGCACGGCTATCGCGATCGCGTCACTCGGGCGCGCGTCAATGCTCAGGTCGCGCCCCTCAGCCGTGCGCACGGCGATGCGTGCGTAGTAAGTGTCCTCGCGCAGCTCGTTCACGATGACGTAGCGTACGTGCACCTCGAACGCCTTCAAGATGCTCACGATGAGGTCATGTGTGAGGGGGCGCGGCGGGCGAGTGCCAGAGAGTTGGAGGCTGATCGAGTCTGCCTCAGCTTGCCCGATGTAGATTGGCAAGTAGCGGTTAGAGGAGACGTCTCTGAGCATCACGACGCGATACTGGTTGCGCGGGCCGATGCGGATGGAGTCAATTCTCACTTCAACCATAGCGGTTCCTCTCGAAACTGCTCACTCCTCTTTGTCCTTGCGCTCAAGGTCGTCGAGATCAAGCGAGCTGATGAACTCATCGAAAGCTTCCAATCCCGTCTCCTCTTCTTCCCTAAACTCGGGCGGTAGAACACTGGCTTCCTCCAAAACCTCTGGCGCAATGTAGATGGGGCTGTTGGTGCGCACGGCGAGCGCCAGCGCGTCGCTCGGTCGTGCATCGAGCACGACTTCGCGCCCATCTGCAGCAAGGACCACTTGAGCGTAGAAGTAGCTGCTTCGCAGCTCGTTGATCACCACGCGCTTCAGAGAGACGTGCAAATGCTCGAGGATGCTCGCTGCAAGGTCGTGCGTCATTGGTCTGGGAAACTTTTCCCCGTTGAGGTGCATGTGAATTGCGTCCCCTTCTGGTCGGGCGACGAAAATGGGCAGGCGGCGCTTTCCGCCGCGTTCGCGCAGGATCACCACGTGCAGCGAACTTCGCATGCCCACGCGCACGCTCTCAATGAACGCCTCGATCATCTCGTCGCTTTAAAGATTATACGCCTCAGCCGCTCTGAACAGGTCATCCCAGAAGTGGCTAACTTCGCGGCTTGGCAGGCACACTGCTTTCGTCATGCTCGGCGCTTGGCAAGCCGCTCTCAGCCGCGAGGTGCGCTGTGCTTCTGCGTGTCGCATCGCATGAAGGCAGCGCGGGCTTCTGCTCCCCCGAAAGCTTACAATCCGCGCGTCATGCATCGCGCAGAGGGCAGAGATGCGCCCGATGCCCCGAACGCCATCGCGCGCGCAGCGACCTTGACCTCGGTGGGCAACTTGAGCAGCCGCGTGATCGGGCTTGTGCGCGAGATGGTCAAATCGTTCTACTTCGGCAACGGTCAAGCCGCCAGCGCGTTTGAGCTTGCTGCCAACATCCCCACGCAGTTCTATGACTTGTTGATCGGCGGCATGCTCAGCTCAGCACTTGTGCCCACGCTGAGCGAGCTTGCTGACGAGGGCAACCCAGCGGCGCGCCGCGCCTTTGGCGAGCTGCTCGGCGCGTTGCTAGGGCTGACGATGTTGGGATTGACGCTGGTGATCGCCTTGCTGTGGTTGCTGGCGTTGCCGATCGCGCGCTTCATCAGCGGCGGTCCAAACCAAGACCCGCACATGCTCGCTGCGCTGCTGCGCATCACCATCCCGGCGATCTTGTTTCTGAACCTCAGCGGCATTCTGACCGCAGCCCTGCATGCGCGGCGGCGCTTTGCCTTCACAGCGTTCACCGCGACCACCCACAACGCCGTCATGATCGTGTGCGTAGTGCTGCTCGAGGCACAGCTTGGGGTGATGGCGTTGGCTGGCGGCTTGCTTGTCGGCAGCGTCGCGCAGGTGTTGATCCAACTGCCCGGCTTGCGGGGGGTGCCTGTGCGTTTCTCGCTCAACTGGCGACTACCGGGCGTGCGACAAGTGGTGCGGTTGTTCATCCCCGTGGCAGGCGGTCTAGTGCTTGCTCAGCTCGCTGTGCAAGTGAGCTTCATCCTTGCTTCGCGCATCAGCGCCGAGGGACCGGCGACCATGCGCTACGCCGCGCAGGTGATCCAGTTCCCGCTCGGCATGGTGGCAATGGCTATCGCGGCTGCGATTTTGCCTGCGCTCTCCTCGGCGCAAGGCGAAGCCTTCAAGCGCACGCTTGCGCAGTGGATGCGGCTGGTATGGGTGCTCACCGCGCCGGCGACGGTGGGCATCTACGTGCTGGCGTCGCCCATCGTCGCCTTGCTGTTCGAGCGCGGCGCTTTCACGGCTGAGAGCACTGCCTACACTGCAGCCGCCCTGCGCGCCGCCACGCCGGGCTTGCTCTTCGCCGCGTTGGACACGCTGCTGATCTACGCTTTTTACGCTCAGCGCGACACGCGCACCCCAACCACCGTCGGCATTGTGTCCACACTCTTCTACCTCGCGCTGGTGGGCGTGCAGACTCTTCTAGATGAGGTTGGGGCGCGCCCCTTCACCTTGGAGTCGCTGGTGCTGGCGAACTCACTGAAGACGGGCGTGGACGCGGCGCTGATGGGCTTGTTCCTCTGGCGCAAGATCGGCGGCTTGCGCGGCTACGGCTTGGGCGAGACGGTGGTCAAGGTGAGCCTTGCGCTCACGGTCATGGCGCCAGTGGCGCACTTCACGATGGAGGCGCTCGCTGCGCGCTTTGCGCTGCACACCTTCCTCGGCAACGTGGTGATCGCGCTGGGCACGGCAGCCGTCGGCGCTCTCACCTACTTTGTCTGCGCGGCGTTGTTGCGCTTGGGCGAGCTGAACCACCTCCGGGCGTTGTTCGCGCAGCGCCTCGCGTAGCGAGGGGTCAGGCGAGAGCAAGCTCGCGCTCAAGGACGCGCAGCCGGTGGTCGAACTGATTGCTTGCGTAGGTGACGAACTCCGCCGGGTCCAGCCCAAAGGGCACAGCATCGCCGTAAGGTGCGAAGGTGTCGCGCACGATCTCCAGCGCGAGCGGCAGCAGGTGATTCAGGCGCGCCATGAGCGCCTCCCACAGCGCTGCATCGGCGCGGCACAGGCGCGTCAGCGCGTGCAAGCCATAGGCGATGTGCCGCGACTCATCGCGCTGCACGAGCGCGATCGCGTGAGTGGTGCCCGGCAGCAAGCCGCGCTCGCCCAAGGCACGCGCATAGCCGCGGTAACCAGTCTCCGCCAACACACCTTCGACGATGAGGTGATAGGTCGCGATCGCTTCGACTTGCGCGTGCGGCGAGGCATCATGCAGCAAGCGGTCGAGGGCACGCGGCAACTCGTGCATGAACAGAGCGCGGTAGGCGCTGCTCTCGACGGCAGGCGGCGACGCCTGCGCGACCTCATCGAACCAACGCGCAAACCACTCCACGTGCTTGCTCTCCTCGAAGAGCTGCGTGGTGAGAAACATCTCCTCCTCAAGCAGGTCGCCTTGGCGGCGCAGCACAAGAAGCAGGGGCGTCAGGTCGTGGGTCACAGCTTCCTCGCCTTGCAGGAACTGCGCAGCCAGCCGTAGGAGGATATCGCGCTCCTCGTGGCTAAGCTGCTGCCAATCGCGCGCGTCCTGCGTCAAATCAATCGCGCGCGGGTCCCACATCAGCGTCTTTGCCTTGTGGTAAAGCTGAAGCGGCAGGTTATCGGCTCGCAGCATGTGGCGATTGTAGGGCGAAGCGCGATTTATCATTGCCCCCATGGGCAGCGCTTCTACCGAGCAGCATCGCGCTATCGCCGCTGGGCAAGGACCTGTGCGCGTCGCCATTGTCACCGTGAGCGACACGCGCACTCGCGAGAACGACACGGGCGGAGATTTGATCGAGCAGCGCGTGACGAGCGCGGGGCACATCGTGGTGTTCCGCACCATCGTAAAGGACGATCCGCAGCAGATCGAAGCGCTGCTGGATCGCATCGTGAGCGAAACCGACGCGCGCGTGGTGCTGTTCACTGGCGGCACTGGCATTGCGCCACGTGACACCACTTACGACGTGATCGCGCGCAAGCTAGAGAAGACCATGCCCGGCTTTGGGGAGTTGTTCCGCATGTTGAGCTACGCTGAGGTCGGCGCCGCCGCGATGCTCTCGCGCGCCACTGCTGGCGTGTATCGTGGGCGCGTGATCGTGTCTATGCCCGGCTCGCCCAATGCCGTGCAAGTGGCAATGGACAAGCTGATCATGCCAGAACTGCAACACCTCGCTTGGGAGGTGGCGCGCTGAGGCGCATGGCGCTGCAAATCTGCCTCTGCAAGCTACAATCTCTGGGAGTGAAGTTGAGAAGTTGAGCGGGAGTTACGAGGCGTCCCATGCGAGAGAGCACCATTTCCCCCGAGACGAGACGAATAGTGCACAGGCGCGGCATGTTCACCCTCGCGGCGATCATGGCTCTGGCGACGACAATCATTGGCACAACACCCGCAGGCGCTGCTGAGCAGGTCGCGCAGACAACGCGATGCCTGTGGCATACCGTTCGGCGCGGCGACACGCTGCTGGAGCTCGCTGCGCGTTACCGAACTACCGTGCACGCAATCCAACGCGCGAACCGTTTGCGCACCACGCGCATTTACGTCGGTCAGCGCCTGTGCATTCCGCAGCGGGGACGCCCACCTGTCCCACCTCCGAGCCCCTCAACTGGACCTTGGTATGCCGAGTATTGGAACAACACTGCCCAGTCTGGGCCGCCCTCGCTGGTGCGCAACGACGCTGCTGTTCACTTCGATTGGGGCTTCGGCACACCTGACCCCGCGCGCATCCAAGCCGATAACTTCTCGGCGCGCTGGGTGCGCAACATTCGCTTCGAGGGCGGCGTTTGGCGCTTCACTGTTAGCGCAGACGACGGCTTCCGTCTGATTGTGGACAACCAAGTCGTGCTCGATTTTTACACTTTCGTAGGGCAGCAGCAGCGCAGCATTGATCTCGCGTTGGGCGCTGGGCTGCACAACATCCGCTTGGACTATGTCGAGTACACTGGCCGCGCCAACGTGCGGCTGAGCTTCACGCGCATTGGCAACTTGCCGAGCGATCCCACGCCGCCAAGCGGTGGCGCGGAGTTCAACAACGGTCCTTGGCGCGCCGACTTCTTCGCTAATCCCGATCTTGCCGGCGCTCCTGTGCGCACTACCTCCTACTGCTGCTTGCGGTTTGACTGGCGCGGCGGCTCGCCGATCAGCGGCGTCCCCGCCGGCTTCTGGTCGGCGCGCTTCAGCCAAACGCGTTACTTCCCTGCGGGAGTGTATCAATTCGTCGCACGCGCGGACGATGGCGTTCGGCTCTACGTAGACGGCAATCTCATCCTCAACGAATGGCGCGAACAATCCGCGCGCACCTTCACCGCACAGGCGACCTTGAGTGAGGGCAACCACACGATCACCATCGAATACGTGCAGTATGGCGGGCAGTCAAACCTCTCGCTGTACTGGAACTTCCTCGGCAACCCTGGCAGTGGGATGGGCGGCTTGATGTTCTTCCCTGCCCTAGCACCGTGACTACAAGCGCATTTGCATCACGGCTGAGCGCATGAGCTGAACGCACCTCGCCCAAACGGGTGCTGTACAATCGCACGCAACACAACGCATCCCTGCAGCCTTATGCGACAAGGCGCCTTCACCACTTCAGCCTCAAACTCGTCACATGAGCGAAGCGACGCCCTTGCCGCAGGGCAAACGGTAAGCCAATGGGCGAAGAGGTGAACGCGAACATGCAGCATCCGATAGGCGAACCGATGAACAACGGCAACCCAACCTCCAACCAACCGCGCGAGGTCGGCAGCGACACGCTCAAGCGCGGGTTGGCGCAAATGCTCAAGGGCGGCGTCATCATGGACGTGGTGTCGCCCGAGCAAGCTCGCATTGCCGAGAACGCTGGCGCCGTCGCCGTCATGGCGCTCGAGCGCGTGCCAGCAGACATTCGACGCTATGGCGGCGTAGCGCGCATGAGCGACCCAGCGCTCATCGAGAGCATCATGCGCGCAGTCACCATTCCCGTCATGGCAAAGTGCCGCATCGGCCACTTCGTCGAGGCGCGCATCCTTGAAGCGATCGGCGTGGATTACATTGACGAAAGCGAGGTGCTTACGCCAGCGGACGAAGAGCATCACATTGACAAGCGCCAGTTCAAAGTGCCGTTTGTATGCGGCGCGCGCAACCTCGGAGAAGCCCTGCGCCGCATCAACGAAGGCGCAGCCATGATTCGCTCCAAGGGCGAAGCGGGCACCGGTGACGTGGTGGAAGCCGTGCGCCACGCGCGCGCCATCCTCGGCGAGATCGCGCGCCTCAAGACCATGAAGCGCGAGGAGCTCTACGCCTACGCAAAAGAGATCGGCGCGCCTTACCACCTAGTGGAAGAAACCGCTGACCTCGGTCGCCTGCCTGTGGTGCTGTTTGCAGCAGGCGGCATTGCCACCCCCGCGGATGCCGCGCTGCTGATGAACATCGGTGTGGACGGCATCTTTGTTGGCAGTGGCATTTTCAAGAGCGGCGACCCTGCAGCACGCGCCCAGGCGATCGTGCAAGCCACCACTCACTACCAAGACTGGCACATCATCGCTGAAGTGAGCAAGAACCTCGGTGAGCCGATGGTGGGGATCAACGTGAGCACGTTGCCAGAGGCAGAGCGCCTCGCAGGGCGCGGTTGGTAAAGCAGGGAGAAAGATAAAGGAAGATCTGTGGCGAAGGTTGGCGTCCTTGCCCTTCAGGGTGACTTCGTAGAGCACGAGCACATGCTGCGGCGGCTCGGACACGAAGCCGTGGAGGTGCGGCTGCCGCAGCACCTCGACGATCTCGACGCGCTGATCATGCCGGGTGGTGAAAGCACCACCTTCGGCAAGCTCGCCGTGCGCTGGGGACTCATTGATCCCATTCGGCGCTTCGCTGCTTCGGGCAAGCCCATCTGGGGCACCTGCGCTGGGCTGATCTTCCTCGCTAAGGACGTGGGGCACGACCAGCCCACCCTGGGCTTGATGGACGTGCGCGTGGTGCGCAACGCTTTCGGTCGGCAGATCGACTCGTTCATCACTCCGATCAAAGTGAAAGGACTGGATGCGCCCTTCCGCGCTGTGTTCATCCGCGCGCCAATCATTGCTGAAGTCAGCCCAAATGTCGAAGTGCTCGCCCAGCTCGAAGACGGCACCATCGTTGCCGCCAGACAAGGCAATCTGCTCGGCACTAGCTTCCACCCAGAACTTACTAACGACACACGCATGCACGAGCTGTTCTTGAGCATGCTGGCGCAGCCTGCGCGATAGGGACGATAAAATTGCCTCACAAGTGGCGCACGCTTCGCCTTTGTGCATGGCGACGCTGCGCAGCACGACTTCATGATTCGACCTTTTGACATACGGGACGTCGGCTTAATCCAGCGCCTCAGCGGGCAAGTGCGCCCGCTGGCAATGGAGTGGGTCGCCGTAGAAGGCATCTCGCCGCTGCGCGAGGCAATGCGCGCTTACCTTTCGGGCGGTCGTGACGCTTCCGTCGTGCTTGTGGAGCGCTCCGCGCCGCATGGGATTGAGGCTTTCGGCTTGATGCATGTGCTTTCACCTGGCCAAGCCACTGACCACCAGGAGAACGCCCACCCGCGCGGGGCGGTGATTGTGATGATGAGCCCGAAGCCCGACACCCACGAGTATGTCGAGGCGTGGAGCTATCTGCTGCACGAGTTCGTCGTTGAAGCTGCCGTGCGCGGCGTGCACCACATCGTCGCGGAGGCTGCGGAAGGCGGCAGCGAGTGGTTAGCGCTACATGCTGCGGCGTTCGTGCCGCTTATCCAGCAAGATGTGCTCAAGCTTAGCCCTGGGCGCAGTGTGGATGCAGCAGCGAGCGTCCCAGGGTTGCGCGAACAAACCAAGGAAGACGAGCCTGCCGTGCGCGCTTTGCATGCGCGCCTTGCGCCGAAGATGACCTATCAGGCAGAGTCCTCCTTCGACATGCCCTGCGCGAGCGGGCGACACAACCACAACTACGTGTTTGTGCAAGGCGGCGAGGTGCTCGCTCACATCGCTGTTCACAGCGGGCGGCGCGGCTACGGTTTGCGATTGCGCATCCGACCTGAAGCAGAAGCCCATGCTGAATCCATTCTGCGCTGCGTGCTAGCTCAGCACACGCGCCACCCTCAACGCCCAGTGTACGTCACCGTGCGCCAGCATCACAGTTGGCTGCTGCCCATTCTCGACCGCATTGGCTTCACGCATCTCGCCTCCAACGTGCTGATGGTGCGCCATGTGGCGCGGCACGTGCAGCAGCCAGTTTGGACGCAGGCGCTTGAGCTTGAAGCTAGCACAGCCCGCCGCACTCATACAGCATCCTACGGGCTTCCTCAGGAAGAAGCCCGTCACACTGGGCACGCGAACACTGCGCCCATCCCCCCACTCGTGAACCATGCAGGAGATCCGCATTACTGACGATCTAGACAGCTTGCTCAACGTGCTCCCGCCTGACATCGCCGACGCCATCCGCCGCATCGGGCGCTTTAACGACCTCATTGAAGTCGTGATGGATCTTGGGCGCCTGCCCGAATCGCGCTACGTGCGTTTCAGCGAGGCAAACACGCCCACGCCGCACGAAGAAACGCTGGTGCTGCGCGACACTGAAGTGACCAAGGAGGACATCGAGTATGTGGTCGCGCGCGTCGGGCGCTTCGATGAGGACAATCGCGCCGGCATCACGCGCACACTCCACCGCATCGCCGCCATCCGCAATCGTCGTGGCGATGTGGTCGGGCTCACCTGCCGCGTTGGGCGCGCCGTGTACGGCACGCTGGCGATCATCGAGGACATCATCATGAGCGGCAAGAGCATCCTGCTGCTCGGTCGCCCCGGCGTAGGCAAGACCACCATGCTGCGCGAGGCAGCTCGCGTGCTTGCGGAGACCAAGCGCGTGGTGATCGTGGACACCTCCAATGAGATCGGCGGCGATGGCGACATTCCCCACCCAGCAGTCGGTCGCGCGCGCCGCATGCAGGTCGCTTCGCCCAGCCGCCAGCACGAGGTGATGATCGAGGCTGTGGAGAACCACAACCCGCAGGTGATCGTGATCGACGAGATCGGGCGCGAGCAGGAGGCTGAAGCCGCGCGCACTATCGCTGAGCGCGGTGTGCAGCTCATCGGCACTGCTCACGGTCAGACGCTCGAGAACTTGATGATGAACCCCACGCTCTGCGACCTCGTGGGCGGGATCGAGAGTGTGACGCTCTCCGACGAGGAAGCGCGCCGACGTGGGACTCAGAAGACCGTGCTCGAGCGTCGCGCGCCGCCCACCTTCGACGTGCTGATTGAGATCCGCGAGCGGCATCGCCTGCTCGTGCACCATGACGTGAGCGAAGCCGTGGACGCGCTGCTACGCAACAAGCCGCACATCGCCGAGTTGCGTTACTGGGACGAGAACGGACAAGTGCGCAGCGAGCGCGTGCGCATCACGCCCGACAGCGAGGCAACTCGCCGCGAGTGGGGCGGCAAGAGCCAGCGCGAGGAGTGGGCAACGCTGCCCACCTACGAAGTGCTGACGCAGCAAAGCGCACCCGCGCCGCGCGCTGAAGCCACCGTGCGCGAGGCAACGCCTAACGGCGCGCCTGCGCTTAGTGCTGAACCTCGCAAGACCATGCGGCTCTACGTGTTTGGCATCTCCAAGCATCGCATGAAACAAGCCGCCAAACAGCTTGGCGTGCCCGCGGAGTTTGTGGACAGCCTCGATGACGCTGATGTGCTCATCACCGCCAAGTCGTATTACCGCCAGCGCCCGCGCGTGATCACTGAAGCCGAGCAAGACAACATTCCAATCTACGTGCTGCGCTCGAACTCCATCACGCAGATGGAAAACTGCTTAGCGGACCTCTTCGGCTTGACGGAGGCGACTTACTTGCCCTACGAAAGCGCCATTGAGGAAGCTGAGGAAGCTATACGCCGCGTGCTCGCCGGCGAGCCGTCGGTGGAGCTTTCGCCACAAAACGCCTTCGTCCGCCGGCAGCAGCATGAAATGGCGCGCGCGGCAAACCTGATCTCGCACTCCTACGGCAAGGAGCCTATGCGCCGCGTGCGCATCTTCCGCGCCTAATGCTGATCACGTTTGAGGGGCTGGACGGCAGCGGCAAAACCACTCAAGCCGCGCGCTTGCGCGATTGGTTGCAGGCGCGAGGCTATGCTGTGCTCCTCACGCGCGAGCCAGGCGGCACCGCAATCGGCGATGCAATCCGCGCCCTCCTCGCCGACCCACGCCACACCCACATGCACGCGCGCGCTGAGGCGCTGCTGTTCTGCGCAGCGCGCGCGCAGCTCGTGCACGAGCGTCTGAAGCCCCATTTGAGCATCGGGGGCGTGGTGATCTGCGACCGCTTCGCGGACAGCACGTTGGCATATCAAGGCTATGGTCGCGGATTGCCGTTGGATCGCCTGCGCCAACTGCTTGACTTTGCGACCGAGGGCTTAACGCCGGCACTCACGTTCTACCTGGATGTGCGCCCTGAAGTGGGCTTGCAGCGTCGCCAAGCAAGCGGCACAGTGGAGCGCATGGATCGGGAGCAGCTCGCCTTTTACTACCGCGTGCGCGAGGGCTACTTGCAGCTTGCCCAGCAGTCTGCGCGCTGGATCGTGCTTGATGCGGAGCAGTCGGTGGAGCAACTCGCCGAGCAGGTGCGCCAACACGTCGCGCAGCGCCTCCGCTCAGCACAGACGACTTGAGCACTTCGCCATGGCGCGCTTGATCTTCATGGGTACGCCCGAGTTCGCTGTGCCCAGCTTGTTGGCGCTGCTGCGCGCTGGGCACGAGGTCGCGCTGGTTGTCACTCAGCCTGATGCGCCCCGCGGGCGCGGACAGAAGCTCCAGCCCCCTCCGGTCAAGATCATCGCACAAGAGCACGGCTTAGCCGTGATCCAGCCAGAGACGCTGAGGTCGCCCGAGGTGGTTGCGCGCTTGCGCAGCGTTGCGCCGGAGGTGATTGTCGTCGCTGCGTTTGGGCAAATTCTGCGCCGCGATGTGCTAGAGATACCTCAGCATGGATGCATCAACGTGCATGCCTCGTTGCTCCCGCGCTGGCGCGGCGCTGCGCCAGTCAGCGCTGCTATCGCCGCGGGCGACGCGACAACCGGCGTGACCATCATGCTCATGGACGAGGGCTTGGACTCAGGACCGATCCTCGCCCAACGCGAGACGCCCATCTGCCCCAATGACACCGCAGGCACCCTCACGGCACGCCTTGCTGAGCTGGGCGCAGCGTTGCTTGTCGAGACCTTGCCGCACTGGATTTCAGGCGCGATTGTGCCTCAGCCCCAGGACCCAACGCGCGTCACGCTTGCGCCTCGCTTGAAGAAGGAACAAGGGCTGATTGATTGGTCGCGCAGCGCCGTTGAGATCGAGCGTCATGTGCGCGCCATGTCGCCATGGCCCTCCGCCTTCACATTTTGGGGGGACAAGCTGCTGAAAATTCACCGCGCTGCGCTTGGCTCTGCGCTCGCGAGCGCAGCCCAGCCTGGGTATGTGCACGTTCAGGCGGGGCAGGCACTCGTGCGCTGCGGCGAAGGCTGGCTGCAACTGCTCGAAGTGCAACCTGAAGGCAAGCGCGCAATGCCCATTGCCGACTTCCTGCGCGGTCATCCTCGCTTCGCTGGCGCGGTGCTTAACACAAAACCCCAAACGCCATGAACGTGCGCACGCTTGTCGTGAAAGTCGGCACCAGCACCCTCACTGCCGGCGGCACGCGCCTGAACCGCCGCCGCATGCTGGAGATTGCCCAGCAGATCGTCCACGTGCGTGAGCAAGGCGTGCGCGTGGCGCTTGTCTCATCCGGCGCAATGGCGGCTGGGCGCGAGCGGCTTGGCGTTGAGCGCGCAAACCCCAAAGCGCCATTGCCTCACAAGCAGATGTTGGCTGCCGTCGGGCAGAGCCACCTCATGGCGCTGTGGGAGCAAGTGTTCGGCATGTTCGAGGTGCACGTGGCGCAAGTGCTGCTTACCCGCGCCGACTTGAGCGACCGCCGGCGCTATCTCAACGCGCGCGAGACGCTGCGCACCATCCTCGACCACCACATCGTGCCCATCATCAACGAGAACGACGCTGTGACCACCGAGGAGATCCGCGTCGGCGACAACGACAACCTCTCTGCGTTGGTGACCAACGTGCTCGGCGCGGAGTTGTTGCTCATCCTGAGCGACATCGAAGGGCTGTTCACGGCGGATCCGCGCCGCGACAAGCATGCGACGTTGATCCAGGAAGTGCGCGTCATAGACGACCACATTCGCGCGCTGGCGGGTGGCAGCGGCGCGCTTGGCGTCGGCGGTATGGCGACCAAAATACAAGCGGCTGAGCTGGTCACCCGCGCAGGCGCCACGCTGGTCATTGCACACGGCGCACGCCCGAACGTGATCGTGGACGCAGTGGCTGGCTTGCCTGTTGGCACGCGCTTCCTGCCGACCGTCTCGCCGCTGGAGAGCCGCAAGCGCTGGATTCTCTCCGAGCGCCCGAACGGCGCGTTTGTTGCCGACGAGGGCGCAGTGCGCGCCCTCCGCAGCGGCAAGAGCTTGCTGCCCGTCGGTGTGCGCGAGGTGATCGGCAACTTCGAGCGCGGCGAGTTCGTTGCAGTGCGCGATCTCGAGGGGCACGAAGTGGCGCGCGGCATCACGCGCTACAGCGCTCAAGACGCTGTGCGCATTCTCGGCAAGCGCTCCGACCAAATTGCCAAAACCCTGGGTTACTCCTACGCGCCAATGCTGATCCACGCCGACGACTTGGTGGTGCTCTGAGCGCGCTGCGTGTGAAAGCATAGCGGTGCTACACTGCCGCCGCCATGGTGATCACGTTTCGCCTGCGCGCGGATGGCGCTTTGGAAACACACGCGCAGCACGGCAGCATGAGCGAAGCCTCGGCTGCTCTGCCCCAAGGGGCATACACCACTTTCCGCACTTACGACGGACACCGCGTGCTGCGTTTGGAGCAACACGTGCATCGCCTTGAGGAGTCGCTAGCGCTGATGGGGCGCGCGGCGACGTTAGACGTGGCGCACGTGCGCCAAGGCGTCGCCCAAGCCTTGCGCCTCACGAGCTACCCCGAATCGCGCTTTCGCCTGACGTTCGCCCCGCCCGACCTGTTCATCAGCATCGAGCCGTTCACGCCCTATCCGCCCGAGCTATACCAAGGCGGCGTTTGGTGTGTGACTGTGCCGCTGCGCCGTGAGAACCCCCATGCGAAGAGCACAGCGTTTATCGCTTCCGCGAGCGCTGCGTATCGCTCGTTGCCCGACGGTGCGCATGAAGGTTTGATGGTCGCCGAAGACGGTGCGATCTTGGAGGGGCTGAGCAGCAACTTCTTCGCGATCCTGCCGGATGCTGCAGGCAAGCCTGTGCTGCGCACCGAAGAGGCGCGCGTGCTGATCGGCGTCACGCGGTCGCTGGTGCTTGAGATCGCGCGCACCGTGCTGCCGATCCACACCGAGGCAGTGCACTACGCCGACCTGCCGCGCGTGCGCGAGGCGTTCATCACTAGCGTCTCGCGCGAGATCCTGCCAGTGGTGAAGATTGACGATCGCGTGATCGGCGATGGGACGCCAGGCGCGATCACGCGTATGCTCATGGCGCGCTTCGCGGAGCTTGTCGCGCGCGAAGCGCGCTCCGTGTTCGATCCATGAACGCGACTGCGCGTCGTCCTTCTTTCGTGTGCATCGGTGACCTTGTGACCGATGTGGTGATCGCTGTTGAGCGCTTGCCGATCGTCGCCAACCAAGCCCAAAGCGTTCGCGCGCTGTTCATCGAGCCGGGCGGCGCAGGCAACGCGCTGATCATGGCGGCACGGCTTGGCGCGCATGCCATCGCGCTTGGCACCATGGGCACGGACGAGTACGGGCAAGCAGCATACGAAGCACTTCATGCAGAGGGAGTGGACTTGAGCTGGGTGCAACGCGCGCCAGGCGAGACGAGTGTGATCGTGTGGGTGATCGTGGATGATGCTGGTGAGCACACCTTCCTAGCGCGCGAGGGCTACGGCGCGCCGTTCGTGATCACTGATGGCGTGCGGGCGATGTTGAGTGCGGCTGATCTCGTCTTGGTGCCGGGCTACGCGCTTCAGGAACAGCGCATGGCGGCTGCAGTGATGCCGCTGGCGTGCCAAGCAGCTGCGGCGCATGTGCCAATCTTCGTTGACCCTGGTCCAGAAAGCAGCGATCCCTCGCTGCGCTCCGCGGTGCTTGAGCTGCTCGGCTTGAGCACGTTCGTTGTGCTCACAGGCGAGGAGGCAATGCAACTCAGTCAGCAGCCTAGTGAGGATGCGGCTGCGCGCTGGCTGCTCGAGCGCACGCGCGGCAGCGTGGTGCTCAAGCTTGGCGCGCGCGGCTGCAGCGTGTATGCGCGCGACGCCGAGCCGCGCCTCATCCCCGCGCCGCGCGTTGCAGTGCGCGACACCAGCGGCGCTGGCGACGTGTTCGATGCTGTGTTCGCAGTGACATGGTGGCACACCCGCGATCCTTACCAAGCGGCACAGCGCGCCAATGCTTACGCGGCGCATAAAGTCACGCAGCTTGGCACCGGGCGTCGCTGCCCGCCCGGCGTCTTGCCCGAATAGCGCGGTGCGCGAAAATTACGGCGACCACACCATGATGCAAGGAGTGCAGGCGTGACTTCGATCATCGCGCTCTACCCCGGCACCTTCGACCCTTTTCACAATGGTCATCTCGACATCGCGCGCCGCGCGCTGGCGCTATTCGATCAGCTCGTGATCGGCGTGTATGACCTGCCCGACAAGCACCTGCTGTTCACGCATGAGGAGCGCATTGCGCTTATCGAGCAGTGCCTGCACACCATCAGCCCTGATGGGCGGGTGCGCGTGATGGGCTATAGCGGGTTGACGGTGAACTTTGCGCGCAGCATTGGCGCTAGGGTGTTGGTGCGCGGGCTGCGCAATAGCGTGGATTTTGACTTTGAGCTGCAAATGGCGCAGACCAATCACTGGCTTGCGGAGGACATCGAATACGTGTGCCTGTTCGCAAACGCGCCGAATCACTTCTTGAGCGCTACCTTGATTCGCCAAATCAGCGCGCTTGGGGGCGACGTGAGCGGGCTGGTGCCGCCGGTGGTCGCCCAAGCGCTGGCGCAAAAGCATGGGCGAGTGCCCCTTCCTCCTCCCATCCCACCGCGAAAACTGCGCAAGCGTCTGGAAGAATAAGTTCGGCTATGCGCGCCTCACGTGCGCCGGACCGAGCAAGCCTCGTTTGCTGGCTTGCTGTGCTTGGGCTGGGCGTTTTGGCTGCTCAGCCATTGCTAACCATAGGCTTGCCGTACGGTCAAGACACGCTTTACCACGTTCAGCGCGTTGCCAGCTTAGCCCGCGCGCTCTCGCATGGCGTGGTGTTCCCGCGTTGGTCTGCTGATCTCGCGCTGGGGTTCGGCTACCCAGTGTTTCATTACTACGCGCCGCTCAGCTACTACGTCCCTGCCTTCCTCACGCTGCTCGGTCTGTCCGCTGTGCAAGCAACCACACTTTTCGCAGCCGCGATCTACGTGCTGCAAGCTGTGGGGATGTGGCTGTGGTTGCGGGTTCACTTTAGATCCGCGGCTGCCTACATCGGCAGCGTGGCGTATGTCCTTGCGCCGTATGCCGTTGCCAACTTCACTTGGCGCGGCGCGCTTGCTGAGCACTTCGCGCTAGCGCTTGCACCGCTCGCCTTGTGGAGCTTGGCGCGCTTGGCGCAGACTGCGCAGCCGCTTCAGTTCCTCGCTGCCGTTGGCGTGCTTGCGGCGCTGATGCTGTCGCACAACGTGAGCGCCTTGATGTTCTTCGGCGTCGTTGTGCTGTATGTGGGCTACCTAAGCCTTGTGCACAAGCGCGCCGATGTTGTGAGCACAGCGCTGTTGCTCGCTGTAGGTGTTGCATCGTTCTTCTGGCTTCCGGCGCTTGGTGAGCGCGGAGCTGCTCAGCTCAACCGCCTGCACGACGTTGGCTGGGCTAATTTTCGCGGCTACTTCATGACACTAGAGGAGCACTTCGCTGCGCCAGAGCCGGTGGACAGGCGACTTGTCACTCAGCCGCGCGACCCGCGGTTGAACAGCGCAGTGGTTGCTGCTGCTGCTACTGGTGCCCTGCTAGCAGTAGTGCGTTGGGTGCGCGCTCGTGACCCGAGGGCAATGCTGGTGCTCACTGCAGCAGTGGGCTTCGTAGGTGCCCTAGCGATGACCCATCGCCTCTCGTTGCCCATCTGGGAAACGCTTGATGCGCTTAAGTTCCTGCAGTTTCCGTGGCGCTTCTACACGCTGCTCACGCTTTGCCTCGCACCGATGGCGGCGAGTGCCGCGGAGATGCTCAGTGCGCTGCTTGCTCTTCGGCCGCGTGTGTTCGCCACTGTGTCGGTGGCAGCGCTGGGCTTCTGCGCCGCTTACGTCTTCCCGCGCCAAATTCCAACAGAGCTGGTTTCGCCGAACCTCGACCTCAGCCCTCACAGTGTCGCGCACTTTGAGCACCAGACGACTTACATCGGCACGACCACCGCTGGGGAATACCTGCCAGCTGCTGTGCAAGAGCGCCCGCCTTTGCATAGTTCGCCCTTTGCCGATCCGCACGTGCCCTTCGCTTCAGCCCCACGGCTGTGGCGCGAGCTCTCCTCGACTGAGCTGAACGTGCTCTCGGAGCAGTACGCGCCGTATCGCTACGCCCTTCGAGTCGCTGCGCCTCAGACGGCGACGCTCGTGTTCAAAACATTCTACTTCCCAGGCTGGAGTGCCTATGTGGATGGCACGCGCGCAAGCCTTAGTGTGTGCCCGCCGTATGGTGTGCTGCAAGTGGATATGCCCCCGGGCGATCATGAGGTCGTGATTGCTTTTGAAAGCACCCCGCCGCGGCAACTTGCTGAAGCGTTCACCCTCGTGAGCTGTGCGCTTGCTGCTGGCGTTGCATTCATGCTCCATCGGCGCAAACACCCGGCGCAACTGGTAGCGCGGCAGGAGCATGATGCCTTCGAGTCACTGTGGGGCGTTCTCATGCTCACCGCAGGAGTTTTGTTTGCAGTAAAAACGCTCTGGGTAGATCGCGCGGAGACGCCGTTTGCTTACACCCGCTTCGATGGCGTTAACGTGCGAGGAGTAGACATCCCGCTGCAGAAGACGTTTGAGGGCGGGCTGGTGTTGATCGGCGCGGAGGTGCCGCAAAGAATCGGAACGCATTTCTCAGCAAGGCTTTACTGGCGTCTCGCACAACCGATCAGCCGTGAGCTCAGCACGAGCCTGCAAGTGTTAGATGAGCAAGGATTCATTGTTGGGCAGTCAGACAACCAGCACCCTAGCGATTATCCTGTGCCGAAATGGATGCTTGATCGCTACGCGCGTGATGTCCATGAAGTTCGCATCTTTCCGGGCACGCCTCCTGGCACTTACACCCTCTACGCACGCGTTTACCCCTACGGTCAGCCCGATGCGCCGCTCAGCGTGCTTAGTGACCTAGGCTCGCCTGAAGGCGCTGCTGTAGAGGTGACGCGAGTGTATCTCCCTCCACTGCGCTGGAACGATGCGCTAGGAGTGCTTGCCGCGGAGCATTACCTCGGACCTTCTGCATCGCAGGCATCCATCTCACTCGTTGCTTATAACCAGCCTCTTGGGCAGGCGCGCCCTGGCGATGCTCTGCCGCTCACGTTCTTCTGGCGCGTGCAAGCCAGCCCCAACCAAGCGATCACTGCGACGTTGGCGTTCGTAGATACCCAGGGCAACCGTGCAACATCAGTTGCCTTCCCGCCCGTGGCTCAGCATCCGACCTCCGTGTGGCAACGTGGCGAAGTTTGGCGTGGCAACCATCGGCTGCGCGTGCCGCGTCGGCTCTCGAGCGGGGTATACCGACTCGTGCTTAGCTACGCTGACGTGTCCCTCGTTCTGAATGAACCTCTCATCGTTGTGGCACCGTTGCGTCGCTTTGTGCCTCTTGATTTGGGAACGCCGCTACAGCAATCCTTCGCCGATGCAGGCATGCTTGTTGCCTTCGATGCTCCTAAGCGAGCGGCGCCGCGTGAAACAATCCCCATCCGCCTCGTGTGGCGGGCAACCCGCGAGACAGAGCAAGCATACAAAGTGTTCGTGCATCTTCTCGACGAGCGAGGCGCATACGTGGCCGGGCATGACAGTGAGCCAGCCAACTGGGAGAGACCTACAACGAGTTGGATCAGCGGCGAGTATGTGCTTGATGAGCATCTCATTGTGCTGCCTGAGCGCAGCCCTGCACGTTACACCGTGCGCACAGGTTTGTATGACCCAGTAACAGGTGCGCGCGTTCGCACAGAATCAGGCGATGATGGTGTCACCTTGCCGATCTCGATCTTGGTTGCCTCGCAGTAATCCTCTCGCTCATGCAGCATCGCAGCCAAAGCGAATCATGAACCAGCTGCGTGCTAGTCTTGTCTCTGCTGACTTCTGATGGGCATATCGCTGCTGCGCTCTGTCGTTGAGACGTCGGCGTCGGTCTTGCGAAAGTGGGAACGTGCTGCCCTCGCGGGAATCGAGAGCGCCTCTCTGGACACCAGCATGTGCAAATGCAACAACGAGACGCACGTCAAGCCCGCTTTGCAGCGTTGCGATTCAAGCTTGGCTAGCCACTGCTGTTAAAGCACTAGTGTATAATTGCCGCTAGCAACGCGCCGAAGTGGCGGAATTGGCAGACGCGCTACGTTCAGGGCGTAGTGAGGGCAACCTCGTCTGGGTTCAAGTCCCAGCTTCGGCATCCTTACGCCAGCATGCGCTTCTCACCCGCACCTTATGATGACCTCTCACCCCC
>JANWUW010000038.1 GCA_025057935.1 Thermoflexales bacterium | reverse complement strand
CAGGCGCGCTTGTCGTGGCGTGCGTGGGCGATCGCATTGTTGATCGCGCTGCTTGGCGGCGTGGCGGGCAACGGGCTTGTGTGGCTAATCGGCGATTTGGCGGGCGAGATCCACGTTGATCTTCTCGATGTGATGCTGTTTAGCGTCATTGGCGCTGTTGCTGGCGGCGTGCTGTATGCGCTGCTGGCGCTGTTGGTGCGCGAGGCGCGGACGCGCGACCGCATATTCATCGTCATCTGTGTCGTCGTGCTGGTCGTCTATGCCTTTGCACCGATCGCAGCCATGCAGGCGCCCTACAAGCAAGGCGCGCAGCCGTTCAACGTGCTCACGGTGATCGCCACTGAGATCATGCACTTGATCAGCGGTGGCTTGGTGATCTTCGCGTTCACGCGCAAGTGGTGAAAATGCACACGCGCGCGGTTGTTGTTCCTGCTGCAGGCAAGGTGGAGCTGCGCGAGGTTGAGTTGAAGCCGCTCGGGCCGGACGACGTGCTGGTGCAGACGCACCTCACCAGCATCAGCGCCGGCACTGAGCGCATGCTGCTGCGCGGCGTGATGCCGCACCCGATGTTGCAGTTCCCAGTAGTGCCAGGCTACGAAACTGTGGGGCAGGTGATCGACGCCGGCGAACACGCGCGTGCGTGGCTCGGCAAACGCGTGTATGTGGGCGGCAATTATGGCTTTGTCGGCATTAACGCAGCGTTTGGCGGGCAGAGCGCTTACATCGTCGCGCCGCAGTCGCATGTGACCGACATTGAGCGCCTCAGCGATGAGGAAGGTGTCTTCCTTGCGCTGGCGGCGACGGCGCTGCATGGCGTAGACGTCGCGCGCTTGCAGCCAGGCATGCGGGTTTTGGTGCTTGGACAAGGTGTTGTTGGGCAACTCGCAGCGCGCTTCGCCAAGGCTCGTGGCGCCCACGTGAGCGTGACGGACAAAATTGCCGAGCGCCTGCGCTTCTCGACTGCTGACGAGATCGTGTCGCCGGAGCCTCCACCGCCTGGGCCGCCTGCGCCAGGCATTTACGACGTGTTGATCGACGCTACGGGCAAGATGGAGGCGATCGCGCCTCGCCTGATGAGTGTGAAGGCGGGCGGGCGTGTGGTGTTGCTGGGTTACTACGAGAAGATCGATTTGCCTTACATGCCGGCGTTCTTGCGCGAGCTGACGTTTGCCGTCAGCAAAGAGTGGGCGCCAGGCGACCTCGTGCGTGCGCGCGATGCGATCGCAGAGGGGCAGATCGAGGTGCGCTCGTTGATCACGCACCGTTTGCCCGCGTCTGAAGCCGCGCGCGCTTTCGATGTGGCTCTCAATCACCCCGAGTGTCTGAAGATGGTAATGGAGTGGTAAAGCAATCTGCAAAGCCAAGGAGAGGAGAGTGAAGCGATGACCCCGCGCATGATCGCAATCTATGGCAAAGGTGGAATCGGCAAAAGCTTCTTCACCGCTAACCTCAGCGCAAAGTTGGCGCTGAAAGGCTTTCGCGTGTTGCAGTTGGGATGCGACCCGAAGCACGATAGTTGCAACGCCCTGTTCGGTGGGCGCAGCTTGCCCACCATTGGTGACCAGTGGCGCTTGTTCAAGGACACGGGTCGTGAGAAGGAGCTCGACGTGCGTCACATGATCTTCAAGGCAGACTTGGGCAGGGGTGTCCAGCTTTTCTGCGCTGAGCTAGGTGGTCCCGAAGTTGGGCGTGGGTGTGGCGGGCGTGGCATTTCGTTCGGCTTTGGCTTGCTCGAGGAGCGAGGGCTAGCGAATTGGGCGCTGGACTACATCGTGATGGACTTCCTTGGCGATGTGGTGTGTGGCGGGTTCGCAACGCCCATCGCCAAGAGCCTCGCGGAGGAGATCATCATCGTTGCCAGCCACGACCGCATGAGCTTGTATTCAGCGAACAACATCGCACGCGCCGTGAATTACTTCCAGTCCATCGGCGGCAAATCGCGCGTGCTCGGCTTGGTGATCAATCGCGACGACGGCAGTGGCGTGGCGGAGCGCTTCGCCGCGCAGACGGGCATCCCAGTGCTCGTCAAGATCCCCTACAGCCCAGCTGCGCGCGCGTTGAGCGATCAATGCAAGCTGCTTTTCGAGCTGCCAGAGATGGACTACCTCTTCGACCAGTTTGTGAACAAGCTGCATCGTCGCGAGTTCGTGCCGCCGGAGAAGGTCACCCCGCTGGAGTACGATGAGTTCCTCGCCGTCTTCGGCGCTCATGAGCCCGATGTCGAGCCGCAGGGCGCGACGATGGACGACTTGATGGGGCGCACCAGCGCAGCGGCCATTAGCATTGACCTCGACAGCCCTGAATACAGCCCAGATAGCAAACGCCTCGTGTGGCGCATCATGCAAGAACTGGGCTTGAAGGTGGTGCGTTTGACTGAAGAACCTGAGCGCGGTGTCGTGGTGCAGACGGAAGCTGGGTGGGAAGCAATCTTCGGCGATCCTGCCGAGGAAACTGACGCCAAGATCGCCATTCTCTCTGCGCTCAGCCATAGCGGCGAGCGCTTCCACGTCGCTGACCTGCGCTACACCGCTGCGCCGTTCTACGAGTGACTCGAACTCGGAGGCAAAGCCATGACCACTTATCCCGAATTTCCCCTCAGCTTGGCGCTACAGAACTACATGCCTGTCGTGCTCTCGGCGATCGGGTTTGCGCTCATCGCGCGCATGGTGCAGCGCGAGCACGCCCTTGCTGGGCGCTTTGTGCAACTGGGTGCCGGCGTGCTCATCGTAGCCGGGGTGATGAAGGCAAGCTGGAAGCTCGCCATGGCGGTGGCGCGTCTCGATGTGCCGTTGTTCAATCAAGCCTTCTTCCCCATGATCGCGCCGGGCTTTGCGCTCATGGCTTGGGGGCTGTGGGCGAGCCGCCGCGCGTTGAGCATTCGCGCGCTGGTGCTGCCCCCTGCGGCTGTTGTCGTGGTCGCGCTCGGCGTGGCTGCGGCGCTTGCGTCCTTTGCGCCCGGTCGCACGTGGGCGCATTGGCTGATCGCCGTCGCGACTATCGGCAACGTCTCGCTTGCGATACTGCTCACTCGGCGCGCGCTTGAGCAACGCAACCGCCTTGCCGCAGCGCTGTTCGTGTTGAACTTGATCATCACCTTCGCGCTCAGCGCCATCGCCGGTATGCCCGAGAAGCCGTTGCATATCCACTGGACGGAGCAGATCATCAGCACAATCTCGAACGCAGGCTTTGCTTGGGCGGCGTGGCTGATCACCCGACCTCATGTGCAGGTCGCTGTGCGCGCCGCAACAGCATAGTGGAACGAACGAAACAAGGAGAAGAGATGAGCATCGTAACCGTTCCCGAAGGGAGCTTGATCACACCCGAAGCGATTGGCGTGCAGCGCGCTCCTTCGCGCCCTGTGAACCCAAACGAAACGCCCTTGCCGCGAGGGCATAGCGTCTCGCCAGATCACAACCTCACGCCTCAGACGATGTGCCCAGCGTTTGGCAGTTTGCGTGTGCTTACGCGCATCGATGGCGTGCAAACCGCGATGGTGACCGACACCGGCTGCCTCTACGGCTTGACGTTCGTCACGCACTTTTATGCTGCGCGCAAGAGCATCGCCGCGCCAGCTTTCGGCACGAAGGAGTTGGTCGCTGGCAACGTCGCCGAAGCCGCGATTGCAGCCTGCGTCGAAGCGAGTAAAGTGCCCGGCACCAAGCTGATCGCAGCAATTTCGCTCTGCGTCGCGGAGACCGCTGGCTTGACCGAGGAGATGCTGCCGCCGCAGATCAACGGCATTGATGTGATCCTCGTGCGCGTTCCAGCGTACGCGATTCACTCACATCCTGAGGCAAAGGATGTGGCGATCAACGCAATTCTTAAGCGATACGCGCCGCCGCGCATGGAGACCACAGCGGAAGGTGTGGAGAAGCCGCTGACCTACGATGGCAGCAATGCGGAAGAAGAGGCGCTGCGCCGCAAGGTAATCATGCTCGGCGAACTGTTTCCCGCTGACCCGATCTCGGTGGACACGGTGTTGAAGCGCTTGGGGAGCGGTTTGGCTGCCACGTTGCCTTCGCGCAACTTAGATGATTACAAGCTCGCGCGCCGTGTGGGTGCTATTGCGGCTGTGCATCCGTTCTACGGCGGCAGCGTCGCCACGCTGCGCGCAGCAGGAGTGCCGATCATCACCGGCGCGCCTGTTGGTCCTGAGGCGAGCTACAACTGGATCAAAGCCGTCGGCGCTGCGCTCAAGCTCGATCCTGCGCTCACGGAGCAGGTTGCAACCGAGGAGCGCGAAAAGTGCCGCGCCATCTTGCAACAGTTTTCGCTGCAGGGTCGGCGCATCCTCGTGTGCGGCTACGAGGGCAATGAGTTGCTCTACGCGCGCTTGTTGGTAGAAGCAGGCGCCGAGGTGCCCTACATTAGCACCAGCATCCAGAAGTCGCTCTACACCGCGCCCGACGAGGCATGGCTGAAAGCACGCGGCACGCGTGAAATCGTCTATCAGAAAACGCTCGAGCAGGATATCCGCGCGCTGGATGTCTACAAGCCCGATCTTGTGCTCGGAACCACGCCGCTCAGCGCTGAGGCAAAACAGCGCGGCATCCCAGCGATGTACTACACAAACATGCTCAGCGTGCGCCCGTTGTTCTTGAGCGCTGGCTTGGCGGGCACGATTCAGCTCATTCAAGAGGCGCTTGGGCGCGCACCGCGCTATGAGTGGATGCGCGAGTTCTTTGAGGGTCCACGCGCAGCAGCGCCACAGACGGCGCCCACAAACACGCTGGACTGAAGCGCGTGGGCTTCGCGCGTGCAACTCTCTGTGTGCTGCGCCGGCTGGAAAACAGCTGGCGCAGTTTTTCATCTAGGCGCAGGGCACGTACTAGGGAACAAAAACGTCCTCCCAGATTGCCCAGGAGGACGCCGAAGACCTGCGCCGATGCTGCTAGCGGATAACTCCTGTGCGCAGCGCTTCCTTCACCTCGCCAATGGCTTTGGTGACCTGGATGCCGCGCGGGCATGCCTCGGTGCAGTTGAACACTGTGCGGCACCGCCACACGCCATCCGGCTCGCTGAGGATGCGCAAGCGCTCTTCGGCGGCTTGGTCGCGGCTGTCGAAGATGAAGCGGTGCGCTTGCACAATCGCCGCCGGCCCAACATACTCGCCGCGTGCCCAGAACGAGGGGCAGCTCGTGGTGCAACACGCGCACAGGATGCACTTGGTGGTGTCGTCATAGCGCGCGCGATCCTCAGGGGATTGCAGCCGCTCGCGCTCGGGTGGTGGGTCGTTGTTCACCAAGTAAGGCATGATGGCGCGGTAGTGCGCAAAGAACGGCGCCATGTCCACAATCAGGTCCTTAACCACGGGCAAGCCGAGGATTGGCTCGACGGTGATCACGCCGTCCTTGGCTACGTCTTTGACCAGTGCTTTGCAGGCGAGCATGTTGCGCCCGTTGATGCGCATGGCGTCGCTCCCGCAGATGCCGTGCGCGCAACTGCGGCGCAGCGCCAACGTGCCGTCAATGGACCACTTCACCTCATGGAGTGCGTCGAGCACGCGGTCGGTGGGCTCCACATCCACTGTGTAGCTCTCCCAGTGTGGCTTTTTGTCCACCTCTGGGTTGAAGCGCTTGATTTTCAACGTCACCTTCATCGTCGCTCACTCCAGCCAAGACTCAGTACTTTCGTTCCTCGGGTGGATAGCGCGTGATGCGCACTGGTTTGCTGCGGATCTCCAGCTTGCCGTCTTTCCACACCATGGAGTGCTTGAGGAAGTTAGTGTCGTCGCGGTAGGGGTAGTCCTCACGATAATGCCCACCGCGGCTCTCTTGGCGCCACAACGCGCTGTAGGCAGTGACTTCGGCGAGGTCGAGCAAGTTGCCCAGCTCCCATGCCTCCATGAGGTCGGTGTTCCACTTGTAGCCTTTGTCGTCAATGCGAATGCGTCGGAAGCGCGCCTGAAGGTCCCGAATGTGGTCGAGCGCCTCCTCGAGCCCAGCGCCGGTGCGATACACGCCAACCTTGTCGTCCATCAGTGCCTGCAGCTCCTTGCGGATTGCGCTGGGGCGCTCCGTGCCGTTGTTGTTGCGGATGCGGTCGAGCTGAGCGGCGCCCTCCTTCGCGGCAGTGTCGTAGTTGATCGGGCGGAAGCTGGCTTGCTTGGCGTATTCCGCCATGCGAACGCCGCCGCGCTTGCCGAACACCACTAGGTCCACAAGCGAGTTTGTGCCAAGACGGTTGGCGCCATGCACGCTGACGCAAGCGACCTCACCAGCCGCGTAGAGTCCTTCAACGATGCGCCCAGTTTCGTCGGCGAGCACCTCGGCGTCATTGGTAGTGGGGATGCCGCCCATAGCATAGTGCGCTGTGGGTTGGATCGGCACTGGCTGGGTGATCGGGTCCACGCCGAGGTATACGCGCGCGAACTCGATAATGTCGGGCAACTTTTGCTCAAGGTAGTGGGCGTCCACGCGCTTGGGGTTGCCGTCCTCTTCGAAGTAGCGGTTGATGACCTCGGGACGGAAGTCGAGATAGACGTAGTCTTTGCCGTCCACGCCCCGCCCCTCGCGAATCTCTTGGTAGATGCAGCGCGAGCAAATGTCGCGTGGGGCGAGGTCTTTCAAGGTGGGCATGTAACGCGCCATGAAGCGTTCGCCCTTGCCGTTGATGAACACAGCGCCTTCACCGCGCGCCGCCTCGCTCAACAGGATGCCGAGCTTGTAGATGCCAGTGGGGTGGAACTGGAAGAACTCCATGTCCTCCAGCGGCAAGCCACGCCGCAACAAGGCTGCTGGTAGGTCGCCAGTGAGCGAGTGCGCATTGCTCGTCACTTTCCACATCTTGCCGAAGCCGCCAGTGGCGATCAACGTGGCTTTGCTGTGGAAGACGTGGATCTCGCCCGTCGCTAGCTCAACGGCGACGACGCCGTTGCACACACCGTTCTCCACCAGCACATCCACCACCTGAAACTCGTCGAAGAAGGTCACGTTTTGCTTGATGCATTGCTGATAGAGCGTTTGTAGGATCATGTGACCGGTGCGGTCGGCGGCGTGGCACGCGCGCATCACGGGTTTTTTGGTGATGTTGTTGGTGTGACCGCCGAAGCGGCGCTGCGCAATGCGCCCGTCAGGCGTGCGGTCGAACGGCAACCCCATGTGCTCCAGCTCGATCACTGCGTCTATCGCCTCGCGACACATGATCTCGACGGCGTCTTGGTCGCACAAGAAGTCGCCGCCCTTGATGGTGTCGTAGGCGTGCCACTCCCAGTGGTCTTCTTCGAGGTTGCCCAACGCGGCGCTGATGCCGCCTTGAGCAGTGCCGGTGTGCGAGCGGGTTGGGTAGAGTTTGCTGATAACGGCTGTCTTCACTGAGCGGCTGGCGTGCAGCGCTGCCATGAGCCCTGCGCCGCCTGCGCCGACAACGATAGCGTCGAACTGATGGTACTGTGGCATCCCTAGATCACTCCATCCTTGCAGGTCGAAGCTAAGTTCGACCTGTAGCCTCTTCAATCAAAACTCGCTTGGGGATTGTAACAATCGGCACACTGGGTGCAAGTGGGTCGAAGTAAACCGCGTTTTTCTTAAGATTGGGATCGAACAAGCTCATCGCTAACGTGTATTCGCCGGCAGGTAGGTCGCTCGGAAGCGTGAGCCGCGTGCTGCTCACGAGCACATGCCCGCTGCGCCACTGGTAACCAAGCAGCGCCGGCGACCGGTCCACTTGCAGCAGCTCGCGCCCTTGTGCGTCGAGCAGCTTGACGAAGGGCGCGAAGTACCACAAGCCGAATGGCTCGTTGGGCATTGCGCCAACCAGCCACGTATGGATGACCTCCAGCGTTTCGCCGGGAGCAGCGCGTGCGGGTGTCTCCAGACGGAGCAGCCGCCAGCCCTCACCTAGGTTCACCGTGAGCGCATGCGGCGGCGGCGACAGCGCTTCGGGATGCGGCAAGCTCCGATATACCGCAGCGCGCGCGGGCGTGCGATCGGTGCGCTTTTGGCCGCCAAGGTCGAGGACGAATGCGAGCGCGCTTGGCGGCGGCAGCCAGTCGTCCATGCGCAGGGCACACGTGTCGCCGTGCGGGGTGACTTGCCAGATCACGCCTGCATCGCGCGCGCGCAGTTCGCTCCTTGCAAGGCGCGCGCTGCCCCACAAGCTCGCCAGCCAGAGCCCATCCTCTTCGCCGACGAGAACTCGGCAGCCTTGCGCGCGCGCAAGCGCAGCGAGTTGCTGTTGATGATGCAGCGAGAGGCTGTACAGTCCATCATGGTGAAAGGGGAAACGCAGAATCGCTTCCACCTCGCCATGGGCGTTCCACACGGAAAGCGCGATGCTGCCTGCGCCGAGCACTCCAGCAAGGAGGGCGGCATTGGTGCGCTGCCGAGCGCGTTCGAACACGCCAAACGGCGCTCCAGCGAGCACGTAGGGCACTGGCGCGCTCAGCGTCAAGTAAAACACATGCACTTTCCAATCGCGCATGAGCGCATTGCTGATGACGAGCGCGCCGAGCAGGGGTAAGCCGCTCCAAAGCAGCAACAGCCGGGTGCGGCGCGATTTGCGACGCAGGCGAAGAATGAGTGCTCCTAGCCCTAAGAGCATCAGGAGCTCGATAAAATTTGCGCGCTGATCGCTGAGCTGGTCGCGAGTGGCAAAGTGGGGTGTGTCTGTCTCGACGAAGGTGTTCTCGAAATCTCGACCGCTTGCTAGGCGCAGGAAGTGACGCAGCGCGTCCAGATTAAGCTCGCCCGCGCGCGTGATCTCGTTGTAGGCGTTGGGGTTATCTAGCGCGCGCGAAAGGGTCACCCCGCTGGCGCGCGCAGCAGCAGTGAAGAGGTATGCGCTGAAGAGGATTGCCATGATGCCGAAGAGGGAGGCGCGCAGCAAGGCGCGCGAGCGAGAGGCTATGCTGAGCAGCGCGCCAGCCATGGTTTGCGCAGCCAAGCCGAGCGCCACGAGGTATGTGTGCAGACATGTGGCTGCCCACAAGCAACTCGCGGCGATGTAGCGCGCACGGAAGTGCGTGAGCCCAATAGACAGAAGCCAGAATCCAAATGCGCTCATCGCCTCGAGCGGTCCTTGGAGCCATGCCCCACGCGCGATCCACCGCGACCAAAGGCTGCTTGCTGCCAAGATGCCCGCAAGCATGCCTGCTGTGTTTCCCCACAGCGTTCGCGTCACAGCCAGCGCGACAGACGCGACCACAACGCCGCTCATCGCGTTGAGCGCGGTGGGCAGGTAAGGGTGAGGGTCTATGGCAGCGAGCAGGGCATAGAAGTAGCTTGTGCCTGCAGGATTAGGCAGGTTGATGCTGGCGGTTAGGCTCACGCGCGGGAGATCGTGCCAGCGACCCTCGTTGATTGCCTCGCGGATGGCGATCCCTAAGCCGTGTGGTGCGGCGCGGTCGTAATTCTGCCGCGTGTGCTCTAGGTCGGCTAGGCGAAACGCGAGCGCGAGCCAGACGACAAAAAAGGCGGGCAGCCAGCAGCGTGCCCACCTTTTGCATGCGCCCATGGGGCGTATTAGCGCATTGCTACCTCGCTCGAGGCTTGCGCGCCGAGCGCTAGCGCCACTAGTCCGCCTAGCGAGATCAGCGCGGCGATGGTGGTGACGACAGCCATGAGTCCTTTGTAGATTGCTGGGCGGTGTCCAAAGTAGTCATACGCCACCTGGCGCACGCCGTTGATGCCGTGTCCGACGGCGAGCACCAGCATCACTGCGTAGTACAGCCGAAAGAGCACATTGCCCAGCGTGATCGGCTGCCCCTGCGCCCCCCAGAACACCACTGTTTGTGCAGTGGTGATGGCATGCGTGCCGATGAGCAAGTGCTGCACCCAAAAGTGGGAGAGCGCGAGGAACACGAGCGCTAAGCCGCTGTAGCGCATGAACAACCACATCGCACGCTCGAAGCGCGCTTTGCCTTGGAGCGGCTGAATAGTGCGCACGGTGCGACCTTGGGTGAGCGTCGTCGTGGTCATGGCAGAACTCCTAGTGACCTAAGAAGTGCGAGATTGACTTGTAAGCCATGATCCCCAGCGTCGGGAGGGCGAGTGCGGCAGTGATGATCAAGCTCAGCCGCGTGGCGACCTCGTGCTTCTCCCAGAGCTGCGGGCGCAGCTCCAAGATGGCGATGCGCGTCCCGTTGACGGCGTGGAAGATGAGCAGGAACGCTAGGATGAGTTCACCCACGGCAAAAGGCGGCGTCTTGTAAAGCTCAAGCGCGCGCTCATGCAGCGCCGGGTTGAATGCCGCCATGCTCATGCCAAAGATGTGAAATCCCAAGAACACCACGATGCCAAGCCCGCTGATGCGATGCAACAACCACAAGAGGTTGCCCTTTGCGCGATAGGCAATGCCCTCGCGGAAGGAGATAACAAGAGGTCTCAACATGGCTCACTTTGGTCCTCTGTCAAGGGTTGTGCGCGCGATCTTGCGACGCACACTTGTGAAGTATATGTGCATTGCGCTCGAGTTGCCGCTAGCCGCCAAAGCCACGGCTCATGTGGTAGTAGGCTTCACTCCAGCGCAGTTGATTTCTCAGCACTTCGAGATCGGTGCGCTCATCGATGAGCACAAATTCCACGCCTGCCATGGCAGCGAAGTCACGCAGGTGGTCGGGCGTCACAGCATAGGCGAGCGCCGTGTGATGCGCGCCTCCTGCATACATCCAAGCCGCGGCGGCGACGCGCAGGTTGGGGCGGGGCACCCAGAGGGCGCGCGCCACTGGTAAGCGAGGGAGAGGAGCATCAAGGGGCACGACATCAATAGTGTTTGCCACCATGCGGAAGCGCTGACCAACATCCACAATGGACGCTACCACCGCAGTGCCCGGATGTGCGTCGAACACCAAGCGCACAGGGTCTGATTTGCCGCCGATGGACAATGGCGCGATGATCAGCTTCGGTTTCGCAGAGGGGTCGGCGATGGAAGGACACACCTCGAGCATGTGCGCGCCGAGCACCTTGTCCACGCCGTCGGCGCCGAAGTGATACGTATAGTCTTCCATGAAGGACACGCCGGCGTTGATTCCTGTGTCCATCACTTTCAGCGCGCGCACGAGCGCTGCGGTTTTCCAGTCGCCCTCTGCGCCGAATCCGTAGCCGTCGCGCATCAGGCGCTGCACAGCCAAGCCGGGCAACTGCTCCAGCCCGTGCAAGTCCTCAAACGTATCAGTGAAAGCCTTGAAGCCTCCTGCTTCGAGAAAGTGGCGCAGCCCTAGCTCGAGACGTGCTTCGTAGCGAAGGGAGTCATGGCGCTCGCCGCCGCGTCGGAGCTCAGGCGCAACTTCGTATTCATCGAGATAGGTGGCGACAAGGCGGTCCACTTCTGCATCGCTGACCTCGTTGACGGCGCGCGCAAGATCGCCTACGCCATAGCCATACACGTCGTAGCCAAAGGTGATCTGCGCTTGAACCTTGTCGCCTTCAGTGACAGCGACGTCGCGCATGTTGTCGCCAAAGCGCACGATCTTCATGCCTTGCCAATCTGCCCACGCTGCAGCCGCCCGCGCCCATATACCCAGCGCGCGCGTCACTGCAGCATCTTGCCAGTGCCCGACCACGATTTTGCGCTCTAGGCGCATGCGTGCGTTGACGAAGCCAAACTCGCGATCGCCATGCGCTGATTGGTTCAGATTCATGAAGTCCATGTCGAGCGTCGCCCAGGGAATTTCGCGGTTGTGCTGCGTATGCAGGTGCACGAACGGCTTGCGCAGCGTTGCTAGCCCGGCGATCCACATCTTCGCGGGGGAGAAGGTGTGCATCCATGCGATCAAGCCAATGCAGCGCGGCGCGGCGTTTGCTTCGAGGCACACGCTGCGGATGGCGTCCGCAGTCGTGAGCACTGGCTTGAAGACGACGCGCACAGGAATATCTGCCGACTTGTCCAGCGCCTCGGCGATCTCGCGCGCTTGTCTCTCAACTTGGCGCAAGGTTTGTTCGCCATACAAATGCTGGCTGCCAGTGACGAACCAGGCTTCGTAGTGTGCAAGGTCTATCATCGCGTCCTCCTCTGGTGAACTCTGCTAAGAATCTTGCCCGTAGACTGTGGTGTAGCGCGCGTGGAGCTGGCGCACATACTCCTCGGGGATCTCCTCTGGCGTGCCGATTTGCATCGCCAGCCACACCGTGGCTGCAACATCTTCAGTCATGACGGCGGCTTTCACGGCAGCGGTGGCGTCTTTGCCGATGGCAAACACGCCGTGGTGCTTGAGGAGCACGGCAGGTGAGTTGCCGATGCTTTCGATCACTGCTTTGCCGATGGCGTCGTCGCCGATCAGCGCAAAGCCCGCGCAGGGAATCGGTCCGCCGAACTCATCAGCAATGGCAGTGAGCACGCACGGGATGGGGCGCCCAAGCGCGGCGAATGCGGTGGCGTAGCGCGAGTGCGTGTGGACGATGCCACCCACGTCAGGTCGGTGGCGGTAGATGTAGAGGTGACTGTGCACATCTGAGGAGGGCTTGTATTTGCCATCCACGATGTGCCCTTCGAGATCGACGACGACCATGTGCTCAGGCTGCATCGCCTCGTAGCGAATGCCGCTGGCTTTGATCGCCACCAAGCCCGTCTCGGGATCGCGCGCGCTGATGTTGCCGCTTGTCCAAGTCACAAGGTTGTAGCGTCGCAGCTCTTGGTGGAGCTCGACAAGCGTTTCGCGGAGCGTTTTCAGCAGCATAGGTTGGCGAGATGAGGAGCCGCTAGTCGCGCAGCGCTTCAACAGCAGCGCGCTCGATGCTCAAGCCACGGCGGTAGCGCGTCATGAACTTGGCGAATCCTTCTACATCTGCAGCCACGGGGCAGACCTCGTGTATCTGAGCGTTGGCAAATACGCGCTCTGCCAAAAATGCTTCGAGGGGTTGGTTCGTCTCATGCAGCAGATACGCGGCAAGCAGCGCAATGCCCCAGGCACCACCCTCGCCAGCAGTTTCCATGACAGCGACCGGCACGTTGAGCGCCGCTGCCATGATGCGCTGCCCGACTTCGCGTGTCTTGAAGAACCCGCCGTGTCCCATCAGCCTATCAACCCGAATGCTCTCGCGCTCAACAAGCAAGTCCATGCCGATCTTCAAAGCGCCGAGCGCAGCGAAGAGGTGCGCGCGCATGAAGTTTGCGAGCGTGAAGCGGCTGTTTGGCGTGCGCACGAAGAGCGGTCTGCCCTCCTCGAAGTGCGTGATGTGTTCTCCGGAGACGTAGTTGTAGGCGAGCAGCCCGCCGGCGTCGGCGTCGCCTTCGAGCGCGGCGCGGTAGAGCTGCTCGAACAGCACGCCTTCGCCGACGTGCGTGCCGAGGCGGTGTAACGCTTCTTGAAACAGCGCCACCCAGGCGTTCAAGTCAGACGTGCAATTGTTGCTGTGCACCATCGCCACGGGGCGTCCTGCCGGCGTGGTGACGATGTCCACCTCGGGGTAAAAGCTCGAGAGCGGGCGATCGAGCACGAGCATGGCGAACACCGAAGTCCCCGCCGAGACGTTGCCAGTGCGCGGCGCAACAGCGTTTGTCGCCACCATGCCGGTGCCTGCATCGCCCTCAGGCGGGCAGAGCGGAATGCCGGGCTGCAGCTCGCCGCTCGGGTCGAGCAAGCGCGCCCCTGCTTCCGTGAGGGTGCCTGCTGCTTGCCCCGCGACAAGCACACGCGGCAGAATTTCTTCCAAGCGCCAAGGGAGATGCGCCTGCTCCAAGAGTTGGTTGAACTGTGCTAGGCGCTGCGCGTCGTAGTCGTTAGTTTGGCTGTCCACAGGGAACATGCCCGAAGCGTCGCCAATGCCGAGCACTTTTTGCCCTGAGAGCTGCCAATGCACGTAGCCCGCTAAGGTGGTGAGGAAGGCAATTTCGCGCACGTGCGCCTCGCCGTTCAAGATGGATTGCCACAAATGCGCGACGCTCCAGCGTTGGGGGATGTTGAATTGGAACAGCTGAGAGAGCTGCTCTGCGGCTTGGGCGGTCATGGTGTTGCGCCAAGTGCGGAACGGCGCGAGCAACTGACCCGCATGGTCGAAGGCGAGATAGCCGTGCATCATGCCGCTGATGCCCAGCGCGCCGACGGTGCGCAGCGGCACCCCGTAGCGTTGCTGCACCTCATCCTTTAGGCTGCGGTAGCACGCCTGCAAGCCAGCCCATACATCTTCAAGGTGGTATGTCCAAACGCCGTGCTCATAGCGGTTTTCCCATTCGTGAGCGCCCGAGGCGAGCGGGGTGAAGTCCGGACCGATCAGCACTGCCTTGATGCGCGTTGAGCCAAGCTCGATGCCAAGCGCAGTTTGACCAGCGCGGATGAGATCAGCAGCAGAGGTTGTCGCTTTGTTCATGGTGCGACCTCGAAATGGCGAAGGATGTTTGATCATTTTGGATTCTCGCGTAGGCGCGCGCTTTGTCAAGCGCGCTCTGGGTGTGAAATGTGCGTCCGCTGATCGGGTTTGAGTTGTTGCTATCATTACTGCAGCATGCAGCGCGAACCTCTACTTCGCCCGCTCCAACGTATCGGCGTTGTGATGCGCCCGCAGCCGGGCAATCCGGATGAGGTGATGGGAGTGCTCAACCCCGCCACTGCGCGTGCACCAGATGGGAAGCTATATCTCTTCGCGCGCGTCGTGGCAGATGGCAACTACTCGCGCATTGGCATTGCCGAGGTGATCTTTGACGAGCAAGGTGACCCGCGCGACGTGAGGCGGCTGGGGTATGCCCTTGAGCCGACGGAGCCTTACGAACGCAACGCGCGCACGGCTGGTTGCGAGGACCCGCGCATCACGTTTGTGGAGCCGCTAGGCTATTACGTGATGACTTACACAGCATACGGTCCGCTCGGTCCGCGCGTCGCACTTGCGTGGTCGAAAGACTTGCTGCGTTGGGAGCGGATCGGTCCTGCGAAGTTTGCCTTCATGCCGCGCTACCGCGTGGACTTCGACCTCTACGACAACAAAGACGCCTACCTGTTCCCACAGGCAGTGCGCGATCCCCACGGCAAGCCGGCGCTGGCGATGATCCACCGCCCGGCGCATGTGCAAGGCGGTTTGGTGATGCCGCCGCACGGCGTTGATGAGCCGCGCGCCAGCATGTGGATTTCGTATTGCTCGCTCGAGGAGGCACAGCGCGATCCCTCGGCGCTGTTGTTGTGGCACGACCATACGCTGCTCGCCACGCCGCAGCAGCCATGGGAACACGTCAAGATCGGTGGCGGCACGCCGCCTGTGCTCACGCCGTGGGGTTGGCTCACGTTCTACCATGGAGTCTCAGGGCGCATCGTCGAGGGCGTGGATCACCAGCGCGAAGTCCGCTACTGCGCTGGCGCTTTGATCCTCGACCGCGAGGACCCGCGCCGCGTGCTGTATCGCACCACACAACCGTTGCTGTGCCCTGAGAATCCTGAGGAGCAGAAAGGCATTGTGGACAATGTGGTCTTTCCGACAGGAGTGGACGTGCGCAGCGCAAACCGCATTGACGTTTACTATGGCATGGCGGATTACTACATCGGCGTGGCGAGGCTAGACTTGTGAGGACGCATGGCTACGCTTGCTCAGCCGCGCACCGCTCTAGGTGAGGCGACGCTGCGCTATTTGCGCGATCTCATTCGGTTGGACACCTCGAATCCGCCAGGCAACGAGATCATCGCGGCGGAGTATCTCGCTGGTGTGCTGCGCGGAGCAGGGATCGAACCAGTGGTGATCGAAACCGCGCCACGGCGCGGCAATGTAATTGCGCGCTTGCGTGGCGACGGCAGTGGCGCGCCTTTGCTGCTCTATGCCCACACCGATGTAGTGCCCGCAGAGCGTGAGCATTGGAGTGTGGATCCCTTTGGGGGCGTGGTTCGGGATGGCTACGTGTACGGTCGTGGCGCGCTCGACATGAAAGGCATTTTGGCGATGCAACTAGCAGTGTTCCTTGCGCTGGCGCGTGAAATTGCAGATGGGTCGCTCACGCTGCGCCGCGATCTCATCCTTGCCGCAACTGCTGACGAGGAGAGCGACACAAATCAGGGGATTGGAGTGTTGGTCACGCGTCATCCCGACCTGCTGCGCGCAGAGTATGCGCTGAGTGAGTTCGGCGGCTATACGCTCCATCTCGATGGCAAGCGGTTTTATCCCATCCAGACTGCCGAAAAGGGCAACGTGTGGATGCGCCTGATCGCGCAAGGGCAGCCAGGACATGCGAGTGTGCCAAGCACGCGCAATGCAGTGCTCATGCTTGCCCAAGCGCTGCTGGCGTTTGCTCAGCATCGCTTCCGAACACACATCACGCCCACAGCGCACGTATACCTTGCAACATTGGCGGAGCACCTTAACCGCAAACAAGGGGTGGCGTTGCGAGCGTGGTTAGAGACCGAAGCGCTGCGCAGCGTGCCATTGGAGCACATCGTGCGTGACGAGCGCCTCGCTGCCATGCTGCATGCGATGACGCACGTCACGCTTACACCGACTGGTCTGCGCGCTGGATACAAGACAAACGTCGTCCCTTCGCAAGCCGAAGCGACGCTTGACTGCCGCACACTGCCCGGAATGGGCGCGGAGGCTGTGATCGATGAACTGCGCGCTGTGCTTGGCGTGTCCTTAGGGCAGCATGTGCAATTTGTTGTGGACAGCGAAGGTGAGGGCGTGGAGTTCCCGTTCGACACGCCGTTGTTTCGGCTTCTCGAGCGCGTGCTGCGCCATCATGATCCTCAAGCGATCCCAGTGCCCTACATGATGACAGGCGGCACAGACGCCAAGCATCTTGCGCGGCTGGGCGTGATTTGCTATGGCTTCTCGCCTCTGCAACTTGCAGAAAACGAGCACTTCGTGGAGCTTGCGCATGCCCACGATGAGCGTGTGTCAATCGCAGCGCTGGAATGGGGCGTCCACGTGCTCTACGATGTTGTGCGCGCGTGGGT
>JANWUW010000103.1 GCA_025057935.1 Thermoflexales bacterium | reverse complement strand
GAACGCTATCGCTACGGTGGCGTGCGCGACTTTCTGATTGGCGTCCACTTTATCGACGGGATGGGCAACTACATCCTCGGCGGTGGCAGCGTCGTCAAAAATGCTGCCGGGTTTGACTTTCCAAAGCTGATGGTGGGAAGCCGCGGCAGATTTGGGGTGATCACGGATGTGACGTTCAAAGTCTTCCCCAAGCCTGAAGCCTACATGAGCCTGCGCATGACCTATCGATCCTTGACTGAGGCGCTGGCGCTGCTGCCAAAGCTCACCGCTTGCGCATATGACTTGAACGCCGTTGACCTCGTTGCTAAAGTGGGCGAGCCATACGTCCTGCTCATCCGCGTTGGCGGTCTGGCAAGTGGCTTGGCACAGCGGATGGAGCGCGTGCGTGCACTCATCGGTGGAGGTGAGATTTTGCAGGGCGAAGGGGAGGAGAGCATTTGGCGGTCATTCCGGGAAATGACTTGGCTTAGACCCGGTGAGCACGTTGTCAAAGTGCCCTTAACTCCCGCGCGCATCTCTGCGCTCGACCAGGCGCTTGCGATGTATACCCGTTGGTACAGCGTTGGCGGCACTGTCGCTTGGGTCGCCACGCGCGACATTCAGCGCGTGGACGCACTACTGCGCAGCCAGGGTCTGCCTGGTCTTGTGTTGTTCACTGAGAGCGCTCGCGCGCGGATTGGCGCGATCCAGAACAATCCATTCGAGGTGCGCGTGCGCTCGGCGCTCGACCCTCAAAGCAAGTTCGACTTGGAAACTGTTCAAGCTGCATTCCAGACTTGAATTCTCACTTTTGTCAACCTATTCATCCCCAATGGAACACCGTATTCAACCTGAAATCCTCGGTCCGACGGGCGAAGTTATGGCGCACGCTGTGGCGACCTGCGTGCACTGCGGCTTCTGCCTTGCTGCCTGCCCTACGTATCGTCTACTTGGACAAGAGATGGACTCACCGCGCGGGCGCATTGTCTTGATGAAAAGCGTGCTCGAAGGCGGATTGCACCCTGAGGATGCTGCATTGCACATTGATCGCTGCTTAGGCTGCGTCGGCTGCGTGCCTGCGTGCCCTTCAGGCGTGCCCTACGGCGAACTGTTAACCGCCTATCGAGCGCACGTTGAGCCCAAGCGCGCCCGTCCCGTGTTGAATCGCTTGACTCGTCTGCTCGTCCGCGAGACTTTGCCGTATCCCGCTCGCTTTCGAGCGGCAGTTCAGCTTGGGCAGCTCGCGCGCCCATTCCGCAGCATTTTGCCAAACGGCCTAGGCGCGATGCTCTCGCTGATCCCAACTAGCTTGCCACCGAGAATGCCGCCCCTGCCGGAGGTCTACCCTGCTGCAGGTGAGCGGCGCGCGCGCGTTGCTTTGTTAGTTGGCTGCGTGCAGCAAGTGCTCGCGCCAGCGATCAACTGGGCAACCCTGCGCGTGCTGTCGGCTAACGGCGTCGAAGTTGTTGTCCCACGCGGACAGGCATGCTGTGGCGCGCTGGGGATGCACACTGGGGAAGCTGAGCACGCGCGAAGGCTTGCTGCTCAGAACCTGAGGGCTTTCCCGCGCGATGTGGATGCCATTCTCTCCAATGCTGCTGGATGCGGCTCAAGTATGAAGGAGTACGAGCTGCTCTTCAAGGGGACTGACTTAGAGGAGACTGCGCGCGCGTTTGCACGCAAGGTTCAGGATGTCAGCGAGTTCCTGGACACGCTTGGGTTGCGCCCGATGCGCCCGTTGCCAAAGCCCCTTGTCATCGCCTATCAAGACGCCTGCCACCTCGCTCACGCACAGGGCGTTTGGGGTGCGCCGCGTCGGCTGCTAGGGACGATCCCCAACTTGACCGTGCGCGAAATTGCAGAGGGAGAGCTATGCTGCGGTTCGGCAGGCACATACAACATTGAGCAACCTGGGCTTGCAGAGCAGTTGGGTCAGCGCAAGGTACGCAACATCCTGGCAACCGACGCGGAAGCCGTTGCTACAGGAAATATTGGCTGCCTTGTTCAGCTGCGCACGCATCTGCAGCGCGCAGGCAAGCCACTTCCCGTTTGGCACACGATGGAAGTGCTGGCTCAGGCGCTCTAACTTGTTGCGGCGGATAACAGAGTGCTGCGAATCAACTAGCGAGAGGCTCAATCAACTGCTCAGGGGCAATGATTTCGCCCTCACTCCCAAGCAACCCTAGTCCCTCTGCTTGGATGAGCTCACGTGCTCCCAAGTCGGCGCGGAGGGCGTAGAAGTAAGCCAGGAAAGGACCAGGGTAGCCTCTCGCCGCCATGCGCTTTTGCCATCCAGCAGAGCGCATCCTGTCTGCCCAAGCGCGCACGTCACTCTTACTGAGGCGAGCTTTTGCCTCCACAACAACCCAGATAACTCTGCCAGCAACGTCTTTTGCAGGCAGGAGAACGTCGAGCTCGCCGTCGAACGTGAGCGGGAAGGGGCTTCCTAGAGGCTGGTAGCCTTTTCGACGCAGGACAACCTCGATAACGCTGGCAGCCTCTGCTTCAAGCGTCGCGCCGAGGAGGTTGCTCAAGGCACCCACCTGTTTTGTGAGCTCCTGAAGCCGCTGTTCAGTCTG
>JANWUW010000084.1 GCA_025057935.1 Thermoflexales bacterium | reverse complement strand
CGCGCTCACGCAAGACCTGCACATGCACGTTGAGGATCGCGTCATCCGCCTCAATCCACGCGACCCACACTTCTACAACAACCCCTACCCCTACTACGCCGCGATGCGCGCGCTGCCACAGCCGTTTTACTGGGCGGACTTCGATCTTTGGTGCTTTGCGCGCTGGGAGGACGTGAACGCTTTGCTGCGCGATCGGCGCTTCGGTCGGCAAATTCTGCACTTGCGCACGCGCGAGGAGTTGGGCTTGCCTCCCATCCCCGAAGAGTTAGCGTTCTTCTACGAGGTGGATAACGCCACGATGATCCAAATGGAACCGCCTGACCACACGCGGCTGCGCGGATTGGTGCAAAAAGCCTTCATGGCGCGTCAAATCGAAAGCCTGCGCCCGCGGATACAGGCGTTGTGCGATCAACTCATCGACCGCATGCTCGAGGAGGGTGAGGTGGATTTGCTGCCCGCATACGCCACGCCGGTCCCGGTGATCACGATCGCGCACATGCTCGGCGTGCCGACCGAGATGAGCGAGCACTTGTTGAACTGGTCGCATGCGATGGTGGCGATGTATGAGCTTGGACGCACGCGTGAGCAGGAGCTGCGCGCTGTGCAAGCCACCCGTGAGTTTTACGCCTACATCCAACAGCTCGTCGCGGAGCGTCGTCGTCGCCCCGCCGATGACCTCATCACGCGCCTCATTGAAGCCGAGGAGCAAGGCCAGAAACTCACAGAGCATGAACTGATCTCCAGCACCATGCAACTGCTCAACGCTGGACACGAAGCGACGGTGAATGTGATCGGAAACGGCGTGTATGCGCTGCTCACGCACCCCGACCAATGGGCGCGCCTTGTCGCCGATCCCTCGCTCAGCCGCTCCGCTGTTGAGGAACTGCTGCGCTTCGACACACCACTGCATCTCTTCACGCGCTGGGTGCTGGAAGACCTCGAATATCGCGGTCACGCGTTCGCGTTCGGCGACACGATTGCGTTGCTACTTGGCTCCGCAAACCGCGATCCAGCGCGATTCCCTAACCCGGACATGTTGGATATCACCCGCAGCGACAACCCGCATGTCGCTTTCGGCGGCGGCATTCACTTTTGCATTGGCGCACCGCTTGCGCGGCTCGAACTAGACGTTGCGCTGAGCACGCTGGCGCGCCGTGCGCCGAAGCTCGAGCTGCTCGAGCAGCCCGAGTATCGCAACGCTTATCACTTCCACGGGCTGAAGTCACTCCGAGTGCGTGTGGCGGCGTAGCTAGATGAGCGCCCTACTCAAATCAGGCTCAGCAAGTCTGTTGTGCCTGCGTAAAATAGTGCAAAGCTAAGCAAATCTCAGCAATCACTGCTGAGTCAAGGAGGTAAGCGATGGAGCAGGTGCAACCGCTGAAGCGACCACTTTGGACGACGCGCGAGCTGCTGATTGCGATGGTGATCGCCGTCGTCTTTGGTGTTGTCATGGTTTCTTCGACCTACCTCTATGCTGCAGTGCTTGGGCTAGGCATCTTCGCGCGCTCTGCAGCGACAGGGTTGTTCTTCTTGCCGGCTGCGTTCGCGGCGTACGTGTTGCGCAAGCCGGGCGCAGTGTTCCTCGTGTCCGTCGTGAGCGGCTTGGTGGCGATCCCTTTCACGCCCTACGGCTTGCTGGTGTTAGGCATCGGAGCGCTAACAGGCGCGATTGGGGAGCTGGCGACGTGGATCGTCACGCGGTATCGGCACTTTAGCCTGCACCGGCTCCTTGCCACAGGTGCGTTGGCGGGATTGATTGAATTCAGCTCTGTGTTGGCGAGCAGCTTGCGCACCACTCCGCTCACGCCCGCGCTCGCGCTTGTCGCTATCTTGCTCTCGGTGAGCGCCTTCGTGATCATGACGTTTGCGGCGTATGCCATAGCGAACGCTGTGCAGCGCACTGGCGTGCTTGCCAACACCGCTCTCGGTCGTGAGATGATGGAGGCGCAATGACGCAAGTCCAGGAGACCACTTCTCCGATCACCACCACTGCCTCGGTGGAATGTCCTGTGCTTCCCCCCGAGGCTCAGGTGCGCGCGGGCGATCGGCTCTTTGGCGGCTCGCTGGCGTTTGTTGCGCTGCGCTGCACGCTGCGCTACGTGGCGCTGCCGTTCTTGCTCCCACTGGTTGGCTTGGCGAGCGTGCTTTCTTCTGCAATCGCCCTCGCCGTTGACGCCATCGCACTCATCACCATCGTGCTCAACGTGCGGCGCTTGTGGAACACGAGCTGGCGGTGGCGCTACTTGGGGCTGGCAGTAGTGATGACAATCATCATTGGCATCCTGGCTTGGAAGGACATCAACATCATTTTGGGGCGCTGAGCTTCGGTGATCACGCTCGATCGGCTCACGGTGCGCTACGTGGGTCGCAAGCAACCGGCGCTTGCTGACCTCTCGCTCACCATCCAACGCGGCGAGACGGTGCTGCTGCTTGGTCCAAGCGGTTGCGGTAAGAGCACGCTGGCGCTCACGCTCAACGGCTTGATACCCCATAGCCAAGACGTGGCGGTGTTCAAAGGTCGCGTGCTCGTCAACGGCCTAGACACGCGCACCACAGCACCTGCGCTGCTCAGCCAGCAGGTGGGCATCGTGTTTCAGGATCCCGAGGCGCAGTTCGTCATGCCCGACGTGGCTGCTGAGGTCGCCTTTGGGCTGGAGAATCTTTGCCTCCCGCCCGAGGTGATCCGCGAGCGCATCAGCGAGGCGCTCTCCATGGTGGGCATGGCTGGGTGGGAGCATGCCAACGCTTGGACGCTCAGCGGCGGTCAAAAGCAGCGCGTGGCACTCGCTTCGTTGCTTGCCATGCGCCCGCGCGTGCTTGTCTTCGACGAGCCAACCGCTCATCTCGATCCGCAGGGCGTGCGGGAAGTCTTTGCGGTCATCGCCGCGCTCAAGCGGCTCGGTGAGCACACGTTGATCCTCATTGAGCATCGCCTCGACGAGATCATGCCGTTGATCGACCGCGTCGTGGTGCTTGGCGCTCAAGGTGAGCTGATTGCTGACGGCACCCCGCAGATGGTGTTCAACGCCCACTTCGAGATGCTGTGCGCTCTTGGCGTTTGGATTCCCCAGGTAACTCTGCTTGCCGCGCAGCTTGGGTTGCGCCCGCTGCCGGTCACGCTGGAAGAAGCTGAGCAGCACCTACGCACGCACTTCGCGCACCGTGCGCCAGCTCCTCGCAACGGTCGGGTGCCCGTGCGAGAGCCAAGCGCTGCCCAGACATCCCCTGCGCTCGAGGCACGCGATCTTTCGCATCGCTATGGTGCCCATGCAGTGTTGCGCCAACTGAGCTTCAGCGCGCCGCGCGGCAGCTTCCTTGCCGTGGTCGGCTCCAACGGTGCTGGCAAAACTACGCTTGCGCACTTGTTGACGGGGCTGCTGCCGATCCGCGAGGGTCATCTTGTGATCAACGATCGCGATGCGCGCACGCTGCGTGCTCAGGACTGGTCGCGGCAGGTGGGCCTGGTGTTTCAAAACCCAGAGCATCAGTTTGTCGCTCCCACTGTGCGGGACGAGCTTCGCTTGAGCGCGCGCGCGATCGGACTTGACGCCAAGCGCGCTGAGCAGCGCGTAGACGAAATGCTCGAGCGCTTCAACCTTGCGCGCTATGCAGATGCCAACCCGTTCACGCTGAGCCATGGCGAAAAGCGCCGCCTCAGCGTGGCGACCATGCTGATCACCGATCAGCCGATCCTCGTCCTCGATGAGCCCACCTTCGGTCAGGATTACCAGAACGCGCAAGCCATTCAATCATTGCTTCGCGGACTTCACGCTGAAGGGCGTACGCTGATCGTGATCACACACGACATGGCGCTCGTTGCTGAACAAGCGCAGCAGGTTCTGGTCATGCATCAAGGGCGCATCCTCGCGCACGACACGCCGGCGGCGATCTTTGCTCAGGAGGCGCTGGTTGAACAAGCGCGCCTTTCGCTGCCGCCCATCGCGCAACTTGCTCGACGCCTCGGCCTTGATCCGCTGCCGCTCACTGTGCAAACATTTGTGAGCGCCTTGACGGAGTCTCGAGCGCCCGCCTCGCTGCTGGAGACGATGACAGCGCTGAGCTATGCTTGAGCAGCGCAACCCGCTTAGCAAACTGCTCGCCATTGCGCCGCTCATGGTGCTCGCAGCGCTTGCCAGCGACGTTTACCTCCCGCTTGCGCTGACGGGCTTAGCGTGGCTCACGCTGCTCGTGGGTGGGGTCTCGGTGCGGCGCTTAGTGCGCGCCGTTATCCCGCTGCTTGGGCTTGCCCTGGGCTTCGTTCTGCTCTACGCGCTGATCGTGCGGCGCGAGCTTGTTGCCCACACGCCCTTGTTGTTTGCCTTCGGCGGGGTAGCGATCCATGAAGGTTCGCTGCGATCAGGGCTAATAGCGGCGGCGCGCGTTGTGGCGCTGGTGAGTCTCTCGCTGCTCTTTAGTCTGACGACAAACGTGAACGACTTCGTGCTTGCGCTTGTGCAGCAAGCGCGCGTGCCGTATCGCGTGGGTTACGCAGCGCTTGCTGCCCTGCGCTTTGCGCCGCTGTTTCGCCACGAGCTCAACCAAATCCGCGCTGCACACCGCGTGCGCGGCTTGGCGCAGAGCGGCATTGCCGGCGAGTTGGCGCAGGTGCGCCGAGCGTTAGTGCCGCTGTTAGCTTCTGCGATCCGCCGCGCTGAGCGCGCTGCACTTGCGATGGATGGGCGCGCCTT
>JANWUW010000080.1 GCA_025057935.1 Thermoflexales bacterium | reverse complement strand
CGTCATTGTTGTCTCGGATGCGCTGTTCATCATGCTGCTGCCCGAGGCAACAACGCCTGCCCCACCCCCGGCGCCTGTGCAGACAACCACACCTGAATCCAATGCACCTGCAACAACGCCAACGCCTGCGCCTGTGCTGGCATCGCCGTTGCCAGAGAACGGCTTCGCCAACGTGCGCGCACAACCCAGCACAGATGCCCGCTTGCTCGGTCGGATCACCATGGGGCAAAGCGTGATGGTGATCGGCAAGACCGCTGATGGGCAATGGTATTTGGTGAACTTCGCGGCTGCACCTGATGGGCGCGGCTGGGTTGCAGCGCGCGTTGTAAACCTCAGCGGTGATGCGAACGCACTTCCCATCGTGGATCCAGCAGCCTCTACAGCGCTCGTCACCCCAACAAGCGCGCCCGCGCCTGCACCTGCATCCACCCCTGCCTCACTTGCTGCGTCGCCACAGCCGCCCTACGTGCGCCTCAAGGCAGGGCAGGATTTCGTCAACGTGCGCGCAGGACCTGACGTTAACACCCAGCGCCTTGGCACGCTGGACAGCAACACCCCCACTGCTTCTGTGCGCGCCCGCAGCCCTGATGGGCAATGGTGGCAAATTTACTTCCCGAGCGCTCCAGAGGGCACAGGATGGGTGTTTGCGCAACTGGTGGACTTCGTCGGCGAGGCGAACAGCGTCCCAATTGCGAGCGGCGCCGCACGCGCGCAGCCCACAGTGACCCTGATCCCTGTTCAACTCCCCTCGCCAACCCCAACCCCCATCCCGCCTTCGGCGCTGCTGCCCTACAGTCAAAATATGCGCTTCTCACCTCGCGACGACATCGGCGATGTGCCGCTCGGACACAATGGTGAGCCGAAAACAGCCAAGTTGCTGTGGCAAATTAACGGCGCAGTGAAGGCGGAGCTGGAGATCACAACTGCTCAAGGACCCGGCATCTTCAGCAATTGCCCTGCAGGCAACTTGGCGAGCATCACGCCAAACGATGCTGCTGGTAAGCGCATTCCCCTCACCTTGCCCAGCGGCGAATACACGTTCACCATCACCGAGCGCGGCTACTACTTGTTCACCATCTACGTCACAAAAGCCTCTGGGGAGACCACCACTATCCCCCGCAATGTGATCGTGGACTGCTACAAAACACAGTGAGGTGCCATGATGCGAACGCGCCAGTTCATCCAACTGAAGACGGAGCTGCCCGGACCGAAGAGCCGCGCCTTGCTCGCCCGACGCGAAGCCGCCATGCCCACGGGCTATGGCAAATCCACGCCGATTGCCGTGCGCCGCGCTCACGGTGCCTTGGTCGAAGACGTGGACGGCAACATCTTGATTGATTTCGCAGGCGGCATTGGTGCACTCAACGTTGGGCACACTCCAGAGGAAGTAGTTGAGGCGATCCGCGCGCAAGCGGGTGAGCTGATCCACATCTGCGGTCTGGTCGCCACCACCGAGCCACACGTTGCGCTTGCGGAGAAGCTCAACCAGATCGTGCCCATCAGCGGCGCGAAGAAGGCGATGATCACCAGCACCGGCGCCGAAGCCGTGGAGCAAGCCGTGCAGATCGCGCGCGCAGCGACGGGACGCGCTGCTGTGATCGCGTTCGAAGGCGCCTACCACGGGCGCACGCTGCTCACGCAAACGCTCACTAGCAAATACGCGCTGTTCAAGAAGGGCTTCGGTCCTTTCGCGCCAGAGGTCTACCGCGCGCCGTTTCCGTATCTGTATCGCATTGGCATCGGCACATCGCTCACGGACGAGGAAAAGCTTGAGCTAGTTTGGGAGGCGTTCGAGCGCATGCTCGTGGCGCACATCATGCCCGAGCACGTGGCAGCGGTGATCATCGAGCCAGTGCAAGGCGAGGGTGGCTTTATCCCTGTGCCGCCTGTCTTCATGCAGCGTTTGCGCGAGGTGTGCACGCGCTACGGCATTGTGCTGATCGTGGACGAAGTGCAAAGCGGCATGGCGCGCACAGGCAAGATGTTCGCCATCGAGCACTACGGCGTTGAGCCGGACATCATCACGATTGCCAAGAGCGTCGGCGCCGGCATGCCGATCGCCGCAACAGTGGGTCGCGCCGAGCTCATGGACAAGGTGCACCCCGGCGGATTGGGCGGGACATACAGCGGCAATCCGATCGCGTGTGCTGCTGCGCTCCGCGCCATCGAAATCATCGAACGCGACGACCTCTGCGCCCGCGCAGCACACCTCGGCGCTATTGCGCGCGAGCGCTTGCTCGAAATGCAAGCGCGCTACACGCTCATTGGGGACGTGCGCGGGCTCGGCGCAATGCTCGCCATTGAACTGGTCACCGACCTAGAGGCCCGCACGCCCTTCCCTGCCGAGCAAACGCTAGCCCTAGTGCAAGACATCGCGCGCAACGGCGTGCTGATGATCCGCTGCGGGCTGTACTCCAACGGCCTGCGCTTCCTCTTCCCGCTGGTGATCAGCGAGGCGCAACTGCACGAAGGGCTAGATGTGGTCGAGGAGGCAATCGCGCGCGCTTGGGAGGGAACGCGAGCGGCACTAGCAGTAGCTCACTAGTACCTCAAGCGGCGCTTCGCTGGGCTCGATCGTGTAGCGCTGTGGCGCAGCGGGCACTACCACAGAGGCTTGCGTAGTGAGCAACGCTTCTCCATGCTCGTTCACTACGCGCCCTGCTCCGCGGAGCGCAGTAAGCAAGTGTGGGCTGCGCTGCTGTGTATCGCGCACCTGGGTGTGGCGCAACACCCAGCGCTCGGTGGTGAAGTAAGGCGTATGAACCAACTGCTCCCCCTCATTCTCGCCTTGAGCGAGGGGGATTGGGCGCAGAATGTGCGTAGTGAGCGGCTCTAGCACTGAAACATCCGCACTCTGACGCAGATGCAACGCGCGCCCTGTTGAGGCAGGTCGTCCCCAGTCGTAGAGGCGATAGGTTAGGTCGGAGGACTGCTGAATTTCGTAGAGCACGATGCCCGGCCCAAGTGCATGGATCGTGCCCGGCAGGTTGAGGATGACATCGCCCGCGTGCACGGAGACCGCCGCGAGCTTCTCGTGGAGCGCTCCCGACTGGGCAAGCGTGATCAACGATTCGCGCGCGATCGGTTCGCGCACGCCGTGGATGATCTGGGCGCCTGGCTCCGCACGGAGGATGTACCATGCCTCAGCTTTGCCATACGGCTCGCCTTCGTGTTCACGAGCATAGGCATCATCTGGGTGGACTTGAACTGAAAGCCATTCGCGTGCCTCGATCAACTTGGCGAGCAGCGGGAAACGCGGCGCTCCCCTATGCTGACTTCGCGCAAGCGCTGCGCCGAGCATCGCTTCCGGGTGCGATTCAGTCAACGCAGCAAGCGTACAACCCGCCCATGGGCCGTCAATCACGAGCAGGTTCTCAAAGATCAGCCACGCTTCGCCAATGGGCTGTGCAGTTGGCGGCAGACCAAGCAGCGCAAAGAGTGCGCTGCCGCCCCAAACCTTCTCTTTGAGTTCAGGTTGTAGAGGTAGAGGCGGCAGCGGCGACATGACTAGAAGAGGATGTCAGCGACGCGCCTCAGGCTGATTCTCGTATTTAGTGGGGCACTGCAAGAGTAGCGAGTCCGGCGTGTTGGCGGCGTAAAACTTGCCGTCTGCGCCAAGCTTGCCGGTGACAATGGCGCTCGCTTCGTGCACCAATGTGTCGGGCTTTGCGCCGCGATACACCACACGGATGCGCGCTGCGTTGGCGAGATTTTGGGTGAGCTGATAGTAGTCGTTGACCACGTCAAACTCCAAGTGGAGCGTCTTCGGGTCATAGGTGATGCTGTCGCCTACCACCATGCCGATCAGCTTGTATGAGCGATCGGGGGTTGTTTCTCCTGCGCGCTGTTTGGCAAGCAGCCGCTCTACGGTCACCTCTGTGCTGGCATTGCCCATCACCGCAAACGTGATCACCGCCGCGACTGCTGCTACGATCAGCCCAAGCCCAATAGCGAACTTCGGCTTCATGCGCACCTCCTCTATACCTTTTGCATTTTAGCCCAAGAGTCGACTCTAAGCGAGTGCCAAACCTCATCTCTTACCTCCGCAACCTTTCAAGCCGTGCGGCTTACGAGGCTTGCAGACCGCACCGTTAAACTCGGCTACACTCCAGCGCCATGACCACTCATCGCTTTCCACCCAGCTTTCTCTGGGGCGCAGCAACCTCGGCATACCAAATCGAGGGCGCTACTCAAGAAGACGGGCGTGGGGCTTCCATCTGGGACGACTTCTGCCAACTCAAAGGCGTCATCCGAGACGGCAGCGATGGCAGCGCAGCCTGCGATCACTACCACCGCTATGCTGAGGACATCGCGCTGATGCGCGCGATCGGCTTAAAGGCATATCGCTTCTCCGTTGCTTGGCCACGCGTGATGCCGCAAGGGCGCGGTGCGATCAACCGCAAAGGGTTGGACTTCTATAATCGCCTCGTAGATGGGTTGCTCGAGGCTGGCATTCGTCCCTTCGTCACGCTGTATCACTGGGATTTGCCAAGCACGCTCAACGCTCAAGGCGGGTGGACCAACCGCGACAGCGCCGGCTGGTTTGCAGATTACGCCACTGTTGTGGTGCGCGCGCTCGGCGATCGCGTGAAAGATTGGATCACGCTCAATGAGCCATGGTGCAGCGCTTATCTCGGCTACGAGGCAGGCATGCACGCGCCGGGCTATCGCGACCGTACGCTCGCTGCGCGCGCGGCGCATCACTTGTTGCTGGCGCATGGGACAGCAGTGCAAGCCATTCGCGCTGCAGGCGATGCTCAAACACGCGTGGGCATCACGTTGAACTTCACACCGAACTTGCCCGCTTCCGAGAGCGAGGCAGACCGACGCGCAGCCGCCGAGGCGCCTGACTGGTTCTACGAGCCATTCGCCGAGCCGATCCTCACTGGTGCCTACAACGCGCGCGTGCTCGAGCGGCTGGACGGCGCAGTTGAGATTCGCCCCGGCGACTTGGCGATCATCGCCACACGCAACGACTTCCTCGGCGTCAACTACTACTCGGCAACATTGATCAGTGCCGAGCGCGGCGAAGTGCATGACGACAACCCCGAATACACGCTGATGGGCTGGCCCGTGCGTCCGCAAGGGTTGTATGCCGTGCTTATGCGCTTGCACCACGCCACGCGGGGTCAGTTGCCGCTGTATGTCACTGAGAACGGCGCTTCTTTCAAAGACGAGGTAGTCAATGGGCGCGTGCACGACGAACAGCGCATCGCTTACTTACGCGCGCACATTGCTAGCATGCACCGCGCTATCCAAGACGGCGCCGACGTGCGCGGTTACTTCGTGTGGTCGCTGCTCGACAACTTCGAGTGGTCTCTGGGCTACCAGCAATTTTTCGGCATTGTGCACGTAAACTACACGACACAAGCACGCATCATCAAAGATAGCGGCTACTTCTATCGCGACGTGATCGCGAACAATGGCTTAGCGTGAGCGATGACAACAGAGGGCACAACAAGCTCGAGCCTGAGCGCACTAGTGAGCCGCCTCGGGCGCATGCTCGGCGACGTGATTCGGGCGCTGGAGGGCGAAGCCACCTTCGAGCGCGTGGAGCAGATCCGCCACTTGGCGAAAGAGAGCCGCAACGGCAGCGCCGATGCCGCAGAGCGGCTTCATGAAGTGGTGCAGGCGCTCGACGCCGAGCAGAGCTTTCTGATGGCGCTCGCCTTCACTACTTACTTCGAGCTTGTGAACCTAAGCGAGGAGCATTATCGCACCCAGAAGCTCGCCGCATACCGCGCAGCGCGCGCAGCTGGGGAGCGCGCAGAGCCAGTGCGCGAGTCCATCGAAGCCGCGCTCATCGCGCTCAAGGCGCGCGGCGTATCCCCGACGCAACTTCAGGCAATGCTCGACCAGCTCAACATCGAGCTGGTGTTCACCGCGCACCCCACCGAGGCAAAGCGCCGCGTTGTGCTTGCTCGCCTGCGAAGGCTCGCGGACATGCTTCGGCAGGAGGCTCGGGCATCAACCGCGCTCGACGCTACCTTTCGGCAGGAGATCGCTGCCTTGTGGCTCACCGATCGCGTTCGCGCGCAGCGCCCTGAGGTTGCCGATGAGGTGCGCACTGGGCTGTGGTACTTCGACAACACGCTCTGGGATGTGCTGCCGCAACTGCAAGCTGACCTCGAAGCAGCGCTTGCCACGCATTACCCCGGCGTGCGCGCGCCCCATCGCTGGCTCACTTTCGGCTCGTGGATCGGCGGCGATCGCGACGGCAACCCCAACGTGACGCCCGCCGTCACAGCAGAGACGCTTCGACTCCACCGCGCTGCCGTGCTGCGCCACCTTGTGCACGCAACCCACGAGCTTTCACGTTGGCTGAGCATCTCGGCGCAGCGTCAACCACCATCCCCAGAGCTGGAGGCGCACATCCAGAGCCTCCTCGAGCGAGACAATCGCGCACGGCAGCAAGCCGCGCGTTATCCTAACGAGCCATATCGCTTCATCATGGCTTATCTTGCAGAGCAGCTCGCGCAGCTCGCGCGCAGCCTCGAGCAAGATGCGCTGTATCCCGTCCCGCGCCACACGCGCACATTGAAGCTCTCGCCCGCGCTTTCCCTTCCGCTTCCTGCTGAACACGCACTCACCGCAGACGCTGCGCGCGCCACGCTCAACGCCGTTGTGCACAGCCTGCAACACAGCCCTCGCACCGCGCTGCTCGCGGAGGGCGAGGTCAAGGCGCTGCTCCACCGGCTTGAGGTATTTGGTTTGCATTGGGCGCGGCTCGACGTGCGCCAACACTCCGCTTGGCACGAATCTGCGCTTGCTGAGGTGCTGTGCCGCGCTGGCGTGTGCAAAGATTACGCCAAATTGAGCGAGACTGAGAAGGTAGCCTTGCTCAATCGCCTATTGGCACAGCCCAATGCGAGCGAGTTGGATCGCGCCGAGCCGCTCAGCGACGAAGCGCGCTTCGTGATCGAGCCGCTCGATGTGATGCGTGAAGCGATGCGCGCCTACGGCGACGAGGTGGCAGGCGCCTACATCATCAGCATGACCGACGCGCTCTCCGATGTGCTCGAGGTGCTGCTGATGATGCGCTGGCGCCAAGCGCGTTTGCCAATCGCGCCGCTGTTCGAGACGCGCGCTGATCTGCAGCGCGCTGCCCAGATCCTCCAGGCGATGTTCGATCACCCCGCCTACCGCGCCTACTTGCGAGAACACAACGACCACCAGACGGTGATGCTGGGTTACTCGGACAGCAACAAGGACTGTGGCTACGTGACTGCAAACTGGGAGCTTTACAAAGCACAGAGCGCGATTGTGGAGACTTGTCGCGCCAACGGCATTCGGCTCGCCCTCTTCCATGGTCGCGGAGGGACCATTGCACGCGGTGGTGGACCAGCCGCGCGTGCCATCCTCGCGCAGCCTGCCGGTTTGGTGGATGGTCACATTCGCATCACCGAGCAAGGCGAGGTGATCTCCAGCCGCTACCAAGACCCAGACCTCGCGCGGCGCCACTTGGAGCAAGTGACCTACGGTGTCCTATTGGGCATGTATGCAGCGCGCCACCCCGACCCGGTGCCAGCTGCATGGGTGTCGGCGATGGAGCAGATGTCCGAGCGCAGCTACGAGGCATATCGCGCCCTCGTGTATGAGACGCCTGGGTTTCTCACATTTTGGGAGCAAGCAACGCCCATCGCTGAGATCAGCGCCTTGAATGTCGGCTCGCGTCCTGCATTTCGCAGGCAAACGCGCAGCGTGCACGATCTGCGCGCGATCCCATGGGTGTTCTCGTGGATGCAAAGCCGGTTCGTGTTGCCGGGTTGGTACGGGCTGGGCAGTGGCTTGTGCAGCTTGCTAGACCAAGGTGAAGCCGCGCTCGAGTTGCTGCGCGCTATGTATCGCGGTTGGCCCTTCTTCCAAACGATGATCGATAACGCTCAACAAAGCCTAGCCAAAGCGGATCTCGGCATCGCTGCGCGCTACGCGGAATTGGTTGAAGACGAGGCGCTGCGCACGCGCATCTTCGCTCAGATCGAGGCTGAGTTCCATCGCACGTGCACGGCGATTGTGCGCATCACCAACCAGCAGCGCATTCTCGACAATGAGCCAGTGCTCCAGCGCTCGATCCAACTGCGCAACCCCTACGTTGATCCGCTGAACTACATTCAGGTTGAGATGCTGCGCCGGCTGCGCGCCCTTCAGCGCGATCCTAGCTTCGATGAGCGCTCGCCAGCAGTGCGCGCTCTGCGGCGCGTGATCGAGTTGACGATCAACGGCGTGAGCGCTGGCCTGCGCAACACGGGATAATTGAGCAGGTGGCTAGAGCAACGCACAACCCCGCAGCACGTGGACGCGCTACGCGCAAGCCCGGACGCACAATCTGGTCTAAGCCCAGCCAGTTGCGGCTGCTGCTCCCCGGGTTGAAGCTGAAGCGCTGGTTCCTGCTGCTGCTTGCCGGCACTGCAGTGATGGGCTTGGGCATCGGCATCGCGCTCACGGCGATCTACCGCGAGACGCCGCTGCCGTCTTTCTTCTACTGGCTCACGCTGCAGTTCATTGCCCGCCCACTGCGCGCCGCGTTGCTCTTCAGCGTCGGGCTAGGCATGTTCCTGCTCGGTCTGTATCGCTTGAACGAGGTGCTGGTGCGCGCAGCGAGCGGCGGCGACACGCAGTCTATCCTGCGTCGGCTGATGCGTCAGCATCTTGTCGCGCAAGGACCGCGCGTGGTCGCGATTGGCGGTGGTCATGGTCAGGCGACGCTGCTGCGCGGGCTGAAGCGTTACACTGCGAACATCACAGCTATCGTCACGGTTGCTGATGACGGCGGCAGCTCGGGGCGGCTGCGTCGCGAGCTGGGCACCTTGCCGCCCGGCGATTTCCGCATGTGCATTGCTGCGCTCGCCGATGAAGAATCGCTCGTCACGCAGCTCATGCAATACCGCTTCGGCGGCAACAGCAACGGCTTGAGCGGACATTCTTTCGGCAACTTGTTCATCGTAGCCCTCGCGGAGCTGACGGGCAGCTTCGAGCGCGCCGTGGCGGAGTCCAGCAAAGTCGTCGCCAGCCAAGGGCGCATTGTGCCCAGCACGCTTACCAACGTCACGCTCTGCGCCGAGTATCAGCCTGTGAAAGAAGGCGCGCCCATGTGGGCGCGCGGCGAGTCGTCCATTGGCAAAGCCAACGCCCCAATTGCGCGCGTGTGGCTCGAGCCCTCCGATCCGCCAGCCTACCCCGACGCTGTGAAAGCAATTCTCGAGGCTGACATTGTGGTGCTCGGTCCGGGAAGCCTGTTCACCAGCGTCATGCCGAATGTGCTTGTGCCAGGCATTGTCGAGGCGCTGCGCCAGACGCGCGCCCTGCGTGTGTATGTGAGCAATGTGGCAACCGAGCGCGGTGAAACCGACGGCTTCTCGTTGAGCGATCATGTGCACGCACTGGAGCGGCACATCGGCCTAGGCATCATTGACATCGTGCTCGCAAACAAGCAGCCCATCCCTCCCGAAGCACTGCCTGCCGGCGTGAACGCTGTGTTGCCCGAAGAGCAGATCGCTAACAGCCGCGTGCGCGTGGTCGCTGCCGACCTCGTTGATGAGCAAGCACCTTCCCAACATCACCCCGATAAACTCGCCCGAGCTGTGCTTGACCTGTTGAACACTGAATGACGCCATGCATCCCTACCTTCGCTATCTCACTGATCGACTCCCTGAGATGACGGATTTGCTCACGCAGCTTGTGCGCATCGAGTCCTTCAGCGCTGATAAGGAAGGCTTGGACGCGATGGCAGATGCAGTGAGCGCAGAGCTGACGCGGCTAGGAGCAAAAGTCACTCGCTATCCCCAAACCACTGCGGGCGACCACGTGCTTGGCGTGTTCAACGCGGGCGCCGGCGCGCCGATCGCCATGATCTTGCACAACGACACAGTGCACCCGCGCGGCGCCTTCGCTGCGCGCTTCAAGATCGAAGACGGCAAGCTGTACGGTCCTGGCGCCTTCGACATGAAAGCCAGCCACGTGATCACGTTCTATGCGCTGCGGGTGCTGCAGGCGTTCGGCGAGATGCCTAACCGCGAGATCCGCGTGCTGTTCACGAGCGACGAGGAGATCGGCAGCACCACCTCGCGTGCCTTGATCGAGGAGACCGCGCGCGGCGCTGCCTTGGTGATGGTGATGGAGCCGGCGCTCCCTGACGGGCGACTGAAGTCCTCGCGGCGCGGCGTTGCGGAATTCGTGGTCGTGGCGCATGGGCGCGCAGCCCATGCTGGCGGCGATCACCAGCGCGGCGTGAACGCGATCCAAGAGATCGCTCATCAAATCTTGCGCATCCAGGCGCTCACCGACTACACGCGCGACATCGCCACAACCGTCAGCTTGATCCAGGGCGGCACAGCGCGCAACGTCATCCCTGCTCGCTGCGAGATTCACGTGGATGCGCGCGCCAGCACCCTCGCCGATGCGGAGTGGATCGCAGCGCAGATTCACGCTTTGCAGCCCGTTCTGCCCGGCGCGCGCTTGGAGATCAGCGGCGGCTTCGACCGCCCGCCGATGGAGTGCAACGCAGAGCGGATCGCCATCTTTGAGCGACTGAAGCAGATCGCCTCACCGATTCTCACCTTGGATCACGGTCCGAGCGGCGCAGGCAGCGACGCGGCGTTCACTGCGCCGATCGCGCCCACGATGGACGGCTTGGGCGCAGTAGGCGATGGGCTCCATGCCGCAGATGAGCATGTGGTGCTCAGCTCACTGCCTGAACGCGCAGCGATGAATGCTTTGATCTTGCGCGAGTGGTGAGAAGCTGCTCAGGGCGAAGCCATCGTCGCGCGCAACATCCGCACAGCCGCGACCAACTGCGGATCTTGATCCTGCACGAAGCGCCACCATGGCACATCCACGGTCAAATCAGGCACCACTCCAATGCCCTCGAGCATTGCGCCGTTTGGCGCACGATACGACGCCACTGCCAGCCACAGGCTTGAGCCGTCAGGCAGCCGGAAGTGTCGCACCAACTCAGTATTGCCCGAGGTCGTTGAGCCGACAACGCGCGCGCGCCCATGCACCTGCATCACTGCCGCAAAGATCTCAGCCGCGCTGTGGGTAGTTTCGCCCACAAGCAGCACGATCGGCACGGCGTGCAAAGCTGGCAACAAGCGCCCCGCAGGAACGGTGTAAGAGGTGAGATTCCCCACACGATCCACATGCGCGCCAGCATCAACACCCTCCAAGAACATGCCCAACACATCAAGCATCTGCCCCATCACCCCGCCTTCGTTTGCGCGCAGATCAATGACTAAGCCTGTGAGCTTATCGCGCCGCGTGAGCTGCATCAGTGCATCGCGCGCGTAAGCAGAGCTGCCGAAGGTCGAGAAATCGAACAGCGCGAGGTATCCCACCCCGCCCTCGAGGCGGCGCGCGGCAACTGGCGGCGGGAAGTGGGTGCTGCCGAACAGCTCCTTCGGCACCACAGCTTCGCGGTTGTGACCATAGGCATCTGTCACTGTGAGGCGCACACGGGCACGCGTGTCGAAGAGCGGCGAGGCGGCGCCAGCAGCGGTGAGCGATAGACCTTCAACAGCGATGATGCGATCGCCTGGCTTGAGCCAACGGGCTGCCTCGGCACGCGCTGGCACTTGGAGCACAAGCAAGCTGGCATCAGGCATGGCGCGCAGGTTTGCTGCCAAGCCAAAAGCATGCGCGCCTGGTGCACCACGACGCTGCGCATGTGCAATCTGCGCGGCGCGCGGCGGCAGAAAAACGGAGTGACCATCGCCTAGGCGCGCAATCATCGCGCGCATGAGCGCGTAAAACTCCACCCAAGAACGCGCTGCGCGAACGCGCGGCTCAAACTCAGCGCGCACACCTTGCCAATCCACACCGTTAAACGCGGCGTCAACGTAGTGGTCGGCAACAAGCTGCCAGGTGGTCTCAAACACCTGCTGCGCAAGCGTGGTAGAGAGGGCTGGCTCAGCTTGCGCCCCCGCACGGCGCGGCAAGAGCGAAGCACAAACGAAGAGCGCTGCTGCGAACACGCGCAGCCACGCACTCAGACGTCGCTTGCCGATCAGAAGCGCAACACAGAGATTTTGATCGACCCCTTCACCACTCGACGACGCCAGTGGAGACGGCAGTGTAGTCATCGCGCACCCAAACGCCCGGCTCACGGCGCTGCAAACCGGCACGCTGCACAATGGCGTGCGTGAGCGCTTTGGCTTCTTCAGCAGGAAACGATTCCCATGGACCAAGCGTGTACCAATCGGTGATGTCATGCCAGCCATATTGCAGCCGCGCCGCGCCAGCCTTGATGTAGACCTTGCGCGCACCGAAGACAGTGTGCGGCCGCACCATCACAAACTCCACTTCACGCCACGGCTTGCTTATCCAACCAAACGGCGTGCGCCACATGAGCATATCCTCAGCGGCCAGCACCGCGAAAACAAAGGGCTTGAGGAAGCGCCACGCCAACCCGCCGCCAATCGCAAACAAGAACCCGCCCAGCCCAAGCAGAAACGTCTCACTGGGCGATCCCACCGCGCTGCTGAAGACGTTGACGACCAGCGTTACACCACTCACGCTGAGCGCAAGCGCGACGATCAACGCAGCACCGCAGATGAAGCGATGCAGCCGATCAGGCTCAACAAGCACATCCCCTCGCAGCGGGGCGACTTGCGTGAATTCGTCAAGATCGCGCTCGAAGACCGTGTTGCGCACCATGATGGGCTAACGCTATACGCAGAGCATGAATTCGTCAAGTTCACCGCTTGCCCTACGTCGTCGCTGACTCAGGCGCAGCAGGTATTTGGGGCGTAGCATCTGGCTTCTCATCCTCGTGAGCGGGGGCAACGCCGTTCGCAGCGGACTGTTGTCGCTCGCGCTCGCGCGCGGCGCGTTCCATCTCTAGCACGATACGCGCCACTTCCTCAAACGCCGCACGCTGCTTGCGATAGAGATCGCTCTCGCTCATCACGAGACGTTTGGCGATGTCGCGCACCTTGAGTCCCTGAATGATTTTCAACTCGAGGATGTTGTAGAACAGCCACTCTGCAGCGGTGAAGCTGCGCGCGCCCTCAGGCTTGAGCTGCTCAATAGCGTTGTAAAGCACACGGCGCAGGGCTTTTGTCGGGTTGCCGTTCTCCTGCTGCATCGCCTCGGCAACGACGCGCAGGTTGAGCAAAGGCGATTCGGTGAGCTTCGGACCACCCCAGAACTGGCTGAGCGCATCGCGCACCAACTGCGTGAAGTCGTCGTAGCTCTGCACGGGGATACGCTCAAAATCGGAGAGCCGTGGCGCAGCGGGATTCTCAGCGCTCGCCAGCCGCCGCTGCATGTCCACAGCCTCAGGCACGAGGCGCTCCAGCGCCTCGAAGGCGCGGCGCTGCTTCACCGCGTCCTCCAACGCGCGCGCTGCCTGCTCGATAAGCAGCGCCACACCCTCACGTTCCTCGTCGAGCAGCTCTGGCTCAGCCGTGCGCGCAGCTAAGCCCATCACGCCGAGCACCTCTTGGCGATCGCGCGAGCGCAGCGGGATCAACCAGTAGCCATCCCAAATAATGAAATCGTGTTCAAGCTCGAAGACCTGTTGACCGCTGCGCTCAGCAACAGGCAATTGCAGCGCCGAACGCATCGCCTGCGGTGGCACTGGCAATGCTCCGCTCGCTTCACCTGCCACCTGCCCAACGATCACAGTGAACGGCTTTCGGCAGGGCACATGTGTCTGCGTGCAGTCGGTGACGAACGCCGTGCGGGCGCGCAGCAGATCACACAACGCGACAAGGATGTTCTCGAGATACTGCGTGAGGTCAGAGGTGGTCATCAAGCGTTCGGTGAACTGCTGCAGGCGCTGCACCTCGGCGGCATCATCACCAGCGATCAGGCGATCAAGCGTTGGCTGTAAGGTGACGATGAACAACTGCGTGAGCAGGATGATCGTCGCTGCTGCGATGAGCCCAACGAAGAAGCCCGGCAAGTTGAGCAACCGCTCGATGCGCGTGCTGAGCACCAGCGCGGCGATGACCATCGCCGCGAGGAGCGGCCCGCGGATGAGATACTTCACCATGCGGCGCTTGATCACGCGATCGGGCGCGATCGCACCGAAGTAAGCAACGGTGTAGCCCATCAGCGTGAGCGCTGCGCCCAAGCCCATGTTCACGAGCAAGATGCCAAGCCACGGCACAATGAGCGGGAAAGCCGCGGGCCAACCTGTGGGGAGCAGATAGGGGAACATGCTCAGCGCTGGCGCAGGCAGCGCAAAGGCGAGGTAGGTCATGCGGCGCCGGCTCGTCGAGGTGAGCGCGCGCCGACGCGCCTCGAACACGTTATACGTCGCCCAACCGACGCTCGCGAAGTAATACAGCGTGAAGGGATAGAACAGCACGCCCGGCACCAAGTGCGCGAGCCCCTCGCGCGAAACACCCGGCGTGGCGACCAAGTCCGTGAACAGCACCAGCAGCAACACAGCCAACCCCACCACACCGCCGATGCGCGGTGCTAAGCGGCGCAAGGGCGAAATGTCCGCTGTTGCACGCAGCAGCACGTCCGACATGTGCAGCGACGCTGCCGGGATGAAGGCGATGCCCACCCACTGCAAGCGCAGCCAGGGATCGTCGCTGCCTCCGTCAGAGACTTGGGCGAGGAGGTCGCCGAGCGCATTGCCGATCACGCACCCAACCACCAGCGCATACGCGCGCCCGATCTCGCTGCGCCGGTTGTAGAGCGCGATGTAGATCAACAGCGAGAACGCCGTGATCAGCACGGCGGTCACGACAATGCGGTTGAAAAGCTGAACTGCGCTCAGGAGACCGCTCCAGAAAGCGTCCATAGCGCCTTGCAGTTAACGGATTCTATAGGCAAACAAAAGCATGATCTCGTTGCCGTAGCTCGCCTCAAGGTAACCGCAGTATTGCAGCCCACGCACGTTGCAGAAGCGCGTGGCTGGATAGTTCTTGGTCGAGAGGTGCAATTGCACGCTGAGCAGGTTCAACGCCCTTGCTTGAGCGATGGCGACGTCGAGCAGCGCCGAGCCAATGCCGCGCCGGCGCACCTCAGGGGCAACAACCAACCACGTAATCCACGCAGTCTGCAGCCAGGGGAACACTTCGAGCGTAAGGCAACCCCGCACGACACCCTCTTCTTCGGCGACCCAACCGAAGCTGCAGTAGCGCAGGCATGCGCGCCGCATGGCGGCATCGTAAAGCCCACTCACGCGCAGCGGTCGCGGCAGACTCACGAGTTGGAAGACGATCTCGCGCTGCTGTGTGCCGCCTTGCTGCCGCATTTGCCACACGCGATCAGTCACGAAGCTCGCATCCAGCGCAAGTAGCGCCTCGAAGTCACTGTCCGCAAGCGGGCGAATATTCATCGCGCCTCACCTTTCGATGCGGATCGGCACGCGGCAAACGATGTTCGTCTCCTGGCCTGCACGATCAACGATCAGCAAGCGCAGCGTGTAAACCCCGCTTGGGAAGAGGGTGCTATCGAAGTTTGGCATGAGCACACCGCCTTTCACCTCGCTATACCCTTCCCACAAGAACGCCCAGTCCGGTATGTTTGGGCGCAGGATCTCTATTTTGTATTTGCCGCCAGCCGCGAAACCCGCTGTGCCAAAGATAGGGATCACGCCGCGCACAACCTGCCCTGGGAAGGGGCTGGTGATCTGAGCATCGGCATGAGGGCACTCAGCCACCCATTGGGGTTCGGCAGTAGGCGTGTGGGTCGGCGTGGGAAGCGGCTCCAACGTCACGAGCGGGATGAGCGTCGGCTGAGGGGTAGGTGTGGGCAGCAGGGTGGGGGTCGGGAGCGGGAGAGGCGTTGCCGTCGGGCTGGCATGTGGTGGAGCAGTCGGCTCTGGTGTGGGCGTGCCGAGCAGCACCGCCAGCGGCACGTCAATCGTCGGCGTGGGGTCAGGTGTTTCCGTGGGCGTTGCGGCGATCAACACATTCACCTCGCCAGCCCCGATGTCCATCGCGTAGAGCGCTGGTGCTGTCGTGGGCACAACGATGGTCACGCCTACGGGAAGCAGGCGACCCTCGACCTCAGTGGTCAGTGTGGGTCGTTGAAGGAAGAACTCCGTCCCCCAGCTCACCAGCAGCGCGAGCGCTGCGAAGAAAGCTGCGCGCAGCCACGCATTTGTAGTTCGACGCTCAAGCTGATCGCGTTCGAGGTTGAACAGCGTGCGTCGGAGTTCGCGCCGCGATGCAAGCCCTGTGAGCAAGAATGCCGCAGCGATGATCACAAACACAACAACGAGTGCGGTGCGCGCTTCAAGCAGGAGGCGAAGCAGGGCTTCCATGAGACACCAAAATTGTACGGAGCGCGCTTAGGCTGCGGTTTGGATCCAAGCTACATTCGCAAAAGTACCCCCTGGATGAGCTGCTGCATCTTCGGCGCGATCACCTGCGCTGCATGCATGACCTCTTCGTGCGAAGGGGGCTCGCCCTCGTCCGCGCTCAACCGCGCGACATTGGTGATGCCGCTTAAGCCCAACACGCGCATGCCTGCATGGCGTGCGGCGATAACCTCGTGCACGGTGGACATCCCTACCGCATCGGCACCGATCGCGCGTAAGAAGCGCAACTCGGCGGGCGTCTCGAAGCTGGGACCAGCAACGCACGCATACACGCCGAAGCGCAGCGGTAGCTTGCTCGCTTGTGCAACTTGGCGCGCTAGCTCGATCAGCGCAGCATCGTAGGCAGTCGTCATCTCGGGGAAGCGCGGTCCGAACATGCTCACGTTTGGACCGATCAGCGGGTTGTGCCCTCCCATTCCGACCAAGTTGATGTGATCGGTGATCACCATCACGTCACCCACCGCGAAGGCGCGGTTTATGCCGCCCGCTGCGTTAGTGATGATCAGCGTCTCGACGCCCAGCAGGCGCGCCACTCGCACTGGCAGAGTGATTTGCCACAGAGGGTATCCCTCGTAAAAATGCTGGCGTCCCTGCATCACTACCACGCGCTGACCGCACAACTCCCCGAGCACGAGACGCCCAGCATGACCAGCTACCGTGGAAGCCGCAAAGCCAGGAATAGCGCTGTAGGGAATAGCAACCCCATCTTCAACAGCCTCCGCCAGCGGTCCGAGCCCACTGCCGAGAATGAGCAGCACACGCCATGAACCTGATGCCTGTTCGCGGATGTAGTCGGCTGCACATTGGCATTGTTCAACAATGAAGGCTTCGCTCGGCGGTGTCGGCAGCACGTACATGACAGGGGCAGAATACTAGGCGGATACGGCTAAGGGCGGCGAAGACGCGCGCGAGTCCAACACAGAATCTGACACGAGAGCACCATTGCGCGCTTGGCTGTAGAACTGCCGGTAGAGATAGGTAGTGGCGAGATTTGCATGCCCGAGCCATTCGCGCACTGTGCGGATGTCCATGCCGCGCTCCAGCAGATGCGCAGCACGAGAGTGCCGCAGCGTGTGAGGCGTGAGGTCATCCCCCAGCCCAGCTTCTCGCCCGTAGTGGCGAATGGTTTGCCAAACAGATTGGCGCGTGAGCTTGTTGCCCCGCGAGTTCACGAAAAGGTAAGCATCCGGCTCGATGCTTGCCACTTCATTGCGATGACGCAAGTAGTCTCGCACCGCTGCAACAGCGGAATGGGTAAGCGGCACGGAGCGAACCCGCCCAGGGCGACCTGAGCAGAGCACAACACCTTTCTCCAGATCGACATCGCGCAGCCGCAAACCCACCGCTTCGGAGACGCGCAAGCCAGCGGCGTAGATCACCTCCAGCAGAGCACGGTCGCGCAAGCTACGGAAGGAAGGCGAACGCGCAATCACCGCAAAGAGATGTTGAACCTCGCTCTCGTCAAGCACACGCGGCAGGCGCCGCTCCACTCGCGGAGAACGCAGTTGCAAACTTGGATCCTCGGAGATCTCACCGCGTTGTAGCAGCCAGCGGAAAAACGTGCGTAGCGCAGCAATCTTCCGCGCCAACGTCGATGAGGTGTAGCGCTGCTGCGCAAGCCAACTTTGAACATACGCATTCAGCACCGCGCCGTTGACCTCTTGCCAGCGCTCTCCAGGGCCAAGATAACCGCCCAAGAAGCTTGCAAGTTGGGAGAGGTCGTTTTGGTATGCAAGGATGGTGTTCTCGGAGGCGCCACGGTGGTGTCGAAGCTCATTGAGGAAGTCCTGGATTGCACGATGCCACTCCATAAAGTCCATTGACTTGAAATTATATTCGGTTGCTCGGTAAAGTGCTGTAGCTGTCCGTTAACACCTTTCCAGCCAGCCAGGCACACTCTCATCCTGTGGCTTACCCGCCCCTAGCAATGCAGCACAGCACGACACAACGCAACTGCAATACACCGAGGCGCTTGGCAGGCGAGGAGCAAGCATTTGTGTAACCTGCCGACACCACGAGGGACAGCATCCTTCCTCCGCTGGCACTACGCAGGACGCAGCATGTCACGAAGGCTGCGCAGTGCACTGCGCCGATGTTCGGGCTTGAGCACCATCAGCGCCCCTGTCGTGCTGCGACGCTGGGCAAGCGTCAGAAGTCGCCGACCGGCGTCTTCGGCATCGTGGGCGTAGAGCATCAGCGCCAGCTCATATGGGTCGAAGGCGCCAACGAGTTGCCCGCCGAGGAGCAACAGCACATCGCTAGCAGCAAACGGCTGTTGGGCAGCGCTGGCGAGACGCAGCGCCAGCAACCGCCCGTTCTCATCCACATGGAACGCGCGCGCGCTACCCACGCCTAGCAAATGCAGTGTGTGGTTAACCAAAGCGCCAATAGCGAGCGCGCCGTCGAACTCTGGACCAACCTCGGCGTAGTTCAGCGCAGCGCGCAACGCCAAGCGGCGCTCGACATCCGGGGGCACGAGCCGATAGCCAAGTGCGAGCTGCTCAAGCAGGCGCGCCGCGTTCGTCGTTGCAGTGTTTGCCGCGACCAACGCGAAAAACAAGCCGTGCGGCGTGCCGAGTGCCTCTTGGAACTGCTGCGGAGCAAGCGCGGTGGGCAAGCAAGCAGCGCGTTCCGCGGCGTCGCAAGTGGCGCTGAAGAGAACCGTGCGCGCGCTAAAGCGAAAAGGCAGGCGGAAGGGCAATTGCATAGCGCACTATCGCTCGAGCATCGAGAGCACAGCTTGACGACGTGGTTGGAGCTTGCCGCAGAGCGCCTCTGCCAACGCATTGAGGGCGTAGGGCGTCTCGTCAAAAGCAGTGAGAAACGCAAGACGCTCAGGCAACTTTCGTGCAAGGAAAGGCTGCGCTGGGCTCACGATGAGGCTGCGCTCAGCAGGGAGCGCGGCTGCGCGCACAAGCGCCTCCGAGGAAGGGCGCGAAGCCGCAAGCACACCAACGACGAGAGCATCGGGTCGCTCTCGCAGATGGGATTCGAGCGCTTGGATGCTCGAACGCTGCGCATCAGGTCGGCAAGTGCGGATCGCCTGCCATAGCGTCTCGGCAGGAGTGTCGAGCATCACCACAAGCAAGGCTCGCTGAGCCAACTGATCGAACACCGCATGCGGATCGCGGATCAGTGTGACTGCTTCGCGCGCTAGGCGCTGTGCTAAGGCGTGTTTCTGGGGATCGCGCAGCGCAGCTTCGGCTGCGCCCGGGTCAACAGGGTGCCAATCTAGCAACCCATAGCGCGCCTTAACCCACAAGATGCGCCGCGCTGCCTCGTTCACACGCCGCATCACAGCAGGATCAGCGAGCGCGGCATCACGCACAGCGCGGTAAGCATCAGGCTGCGCGAGTTGCTCATAGCCCGGGTCTGCGCCGATTGCAAGCACATCTGCGCCTGCCATGAGCGCCTGAACTAGCGCTTCTGACAAGCTGCGCTTCTCGTTCACAGCGCCGCGCATGAGCAACGAGTCGCTCACCACCAATCCCCGAAAGCTGAGCTGATCGCGCAGCAGGGCGCGCAAAATGCGCGGCGAGAAGGTTGCTGGCTGAGTGGCATCGAGCGCAACATGCACAACATGCGCAGTCATGATGGCATCGGCGCCTGCTTCAATGGCACGCGCGAAAGGAAACAAGTCAATGCGCTGAGTTGCCTCTGCAGTGCGCTTGACCTGCGGCACAGTGAGGTGCGAATCCGCAGCTGTGCCGCCGTGCCCAGGGAAGTGCTTGACCACTGCAAGGATGCCAGCTTCGCGGTAAGCCTGCATCGTAGCAACCCCAAGCCGCCCTACAAGTTGAGGGTCGTCACTGAAGGCGCGCGTGCCGATGATGGGATTTTCGGGGTTGTCGTTGACATCGAGCACTGGCGCGAAGTTGGTGTTGATGCCAAGCGCGCGCAACATCTCGGCGGTGGCGCGCGCAGCCGCACGCGCGCTCTCTTCTGAACGCGTAGCACCCAGCGCCATTGCAGAAGGAAAGCGCGGTGCTGGTTCGGGCAGGCGCGAGACGCGCCCACCTTCTTCGTCAACAGCGACGAACAACGGCACGCCCGCGCCGCTGCGCGCGGCAAGTGATTGAGCCTCGTTGACCAACTGCGCGATCTGCCGCGCGCTGACCACGTTGCCGGAGATTTTGAATAGCACCACGCCGCCGATGTGATATTCAGCGATCATGCGCTGCAGCGATAGCGACAGCGAAGGTCCCTTGAAGGTCACCAGGAAGAGTTGCCCCACTTTTTGCTCTAGCGTCATGCGCGCGAGGACAGCATCAGCGCGCGCGTAAGCAAGGGCTGAAGCATCGGCTAAGGAAGCAGCGTTTGTCGACAGCATCGCAACACATCCCATCGCCAGCAGCATGCGCAGACGGCGTCGAGTCACAAGGCGATTGTACGGCTTCGCACAGGCGAGGCGGAACATGTTGAGCCATCAAGCGAGAAGTGGGCAGTTTGGTGTTGCTCAGGCTGCGAGGAGCGCATCCACGAAGGCAGCTGCCTCAGGGCGAAAGTGCGGACATGCGTCAAGATACAATCCCATGCATGGCGTTCAACCACGGCTTCGCGCTGCTCATCGGCGTCGCAAAGTACGCAAACCCACACATCCCCTCCCTCCCCGAGACCGTGCTGAACGACGCGCGCGACCTCGCCGCTTTGCTCCAGCGACCCGAGCGCGCTGGCTACAAACCTAAGCACGTGCGCGTGTTGCTCGACGCACAAGCCACGCGCGAGGGCATTCTCGACGGACTGCGCTGGTTGGCAAGGCGCGCCGGAGCTCAGGACACAGCTGTCGTCTTCTTCAGCGGCCACGGCGGCCGCGTGGACGAAGGACCGCAGCGCGGCAACTACCTGCTCCCTTTCGACACCGATCCCACCGACCCGCAATCCACGGCAATCAGCAGCGATCAACTCACCGCAGCGCTGAGCGCCATTCGCACGCAAAAGCTGCTCGTGCTGATCGACGCCTGTCATTCCGGCGGCAGCGCTGACTTGAAGGACATCGCCGATCGCAGTGGCATCCTTAAGCGCAGCGTCGCTGCTGAGATGTACGACGTGCTCAAGCGCGGCAGCGGACGCGTGATCCTAGCTTCATCGCGCCCGGAGGAGTTCTCCTACGTGCTCCCTGGCGCGCCAAACAGCTTGTTTACGCAGTGCCTCCTCGAGGCGCTCGACGGCAAAGCAGGACACGACGGCGAAGGTCACATCCGCATCTTCGACGTGGTGGCCTATGTGTTCCGCGAGGTCGCGCAGCGCGCGGCAGCCGTGGGCGGCACCCAGCATCCAATCTTCAAAGTGGACATGATGGACGACAATTTCGTCGTTGCGCTTTACCGCGGCGGCGAGAAATCAGCGCAAGGCATCACGCGCACTGAGGCGCGCGACCTGCTGCGCTTGCTCGACATGTCGCCGATGGCGCCTGCTGATGAGGTTGTCGCTGTGCGCGACTTCCTCGCGCAGCGCCTCACGCTCGGCGAGATGGAAATGCTCTGTGCCGACGTGCATGCTGCGCTCGCGCGCGCTGGCTACGACATTCCGCTTGACCTCGAAACGGTCGGCGCTGTTGGCGTGAGCCGCGCCTTGGCTGCACAGCGGCTCGTGGACTACTTGAATCGTCGCAGCAAACTCGATTTCCTCATCGCCGAACTGAAGCGCTCATTCGGGTTCGCGCGATGAGCACGGTGAGCACCACATCTTCATTGCCGCGCGGCTTGCGCGGCTATGGTGTGCTGCTGAGCCGCAATGCTGCCTATCGCACGCTGTGGGCTGGTTCGTTGGTCTCGCAGATGGGCGATTGGTTCAACACCATTGCCCTGCTTGGCTTGCTGGTGGAGCTAACAGGCAATCCGGGCAGCGCGAGCCTGGCGCTCGTGCTGCAGACGCTGCCGCTGGCGTTTGCCGGCTTGTTCTTAAGCGGACCAGTGGTGGATCGCTTTGACCGCCGTCGGGTGCTGGTAGTGGCAAACCTCGCGCGTGGTGCTGTCGGCTTGAGCTACCTGATGGTGCGCGACCCGAGCACGGTTTGGCTCGCGTATCTGGCGACGGCAGGGTTATCCTTCGGCGCAGCGTTCGTTCAACCCGCGCTGCTCGCGGCAACACCCAACCTAGTCACACCTGAAGAGCTGCCCACAGCAAACGCGCTCAACCAATCCACTTTCGCCACCACGCTATTTCTCGGCTCGTTCCTCGGGGGCGTGGTGGCACAGGCGCTGGGACGAGAGACAGCGTTTGTGCTTAACGCGCTTTCATTTTGGGCGTCAGCGCTGTTCATCAGCCGCGTGCGCGCGCCATTTAGCAGCGCGCGCGACCACGCCGCTACGAGCGCAACAACGCTGCGCTTGTTGGTGGAAGGCGTGCAATACCTTGCGCGCAATGTCACTGCACGCACCTACGTGAGCGTGAAACTTGCACAACCCATCTCGTTCGGTGCGATCAGCTTGTTCAGCGCCTACGCGCTGTTCGTCTACGACGTGGGCGACATCGGCACGTCGTGGCTCTACGCCGCGCGTGGCTTGGGCGCCTTCTTCGGTCCGTTGCTGGTCAACACGCTGCTTGCACCCGATCGGCGCGACGTGCTGCGCTGGTTGGTGAAAGGCGGGTTGCTTGTGAACGCCGCGGGCTACACCTTGTTTGCGCTTAGCACTCATCTCTGGCAGGGCGTGTTGAGCGTGCTACTAGCGCATCTCGGCGCAGCATGTGTGTGGACCTTCTCGACAGTGATCCTGCAGGCAAGCACGCCCGATCACTACCGTGGGCGCGTGATGGCGCTGGACAGCGTCACGTTTTCTGTGGCTTACTCAGCATCAGTGTTGGTGACGGGAGCGATTGCGGCTGCCTTCGGGCCACAAGTCGGCGCGCTAGCAGCAGCGCTATCGGGCGGCGCATGCGGGCTGCTGTGGATAATCGCGACATGGAAATTGTGATGCCCAAAGTCGGATTGACGATGACTGAGGGCACGCTCGCCCAATGGCACAAGCGCGAAGGCGAGGCTGTGCACAAGGGCGAGGTGTTGTTTACCTTCGAGAGCGAAAAGTCCACACTTGAGTACGAATCTCCTGCCGATGGCGTGCTCGCTCGCGTGTTGGTGCAAGCGGGGCAGACCGTGCCTTGCCTGACGCCAGTGGCAATCCTCGAACCACATGCCCCTGTCTCTTCCAGCGCTAGCGATCTCGGCGCAGCCGAACACGCGGCGCTACGCTGTCCGATCTCGCCGCGGGCGCGAATGCGCGCAGCAGAGCTGGGCGTGGACTTGACGCAGGTGCAAGGCAGCGGACCAGCTGGTGCCGTGCGCGAACGCGATGTGTTGCGCGCAGCACAAGCGCGTCTCTCGCCTGAACCAGCTGCGAGAGCAACGCCCATCGCGCGCAAGCTCGCTGAGTCATTGGGGATTGATCTCGGCGCTGTTCAGGGCAGCGGTCCGGAGGGCAAGATCACGCGCGAGGACGTGTTGCGCGCGGCGCGTGCCCAGAGCACCAAAGCACAAGCCGCGCCATCGTCAACAGCGCACGCGCCAGTTGTCGAACCACTTACCTCTGTGCGGCGCATTACTGCGCAACGCCTGAGCGAAAGCGCGCGCAGCGTGCCGCAGGTCACCTTGTTCACCGAGGCGGATGCCGCGCAGCTCGTCGCAGCGCGCGAGCAGATCAGCGCTGAGCTAGGCGAGAAGGCAAGCTACAACACCTTGTTGATCCTCATCTGCGCGCGCGCCTTGCGCGAGCATCCCTTGCTCAACGCAAGCTGGGCAGGCGACGAAACGCCGGGCATCGTCATGCACCAACAGGTGAACGTCGCGCTGGCAGTAGACACCCCGCGCGGCTTGCTCACGCCCGTCGTGCGCGATGCGGACAAGAAGCCGCTGCGCGTGCTCCACACCGAGCTTTCGGCGCTGGTGAAGCAAGCACAAGCAGGCACATTGCCCCCAGATGCTCTGCAAGGCGGCACCTTCACCCTCACCAACTTGGGCATGTTCGATGTAGACGGCTTTACGCCGATCGTCAACCCACCCCAAGCAGCGATCCTCGGCGTTGGTCGCATTCGCGAGCGCGCAGTGCCTCAAGCTGACGGTCGCATCGTGGCGCGCGCTACGATCACGCTCAGCCTGAGTTTCGACCATCGCGTAGTGGACGGCGCGCCAGCCGCTCGCTTCTTGCAGCGCGTCAAGCAGCTCATCGAGCGACCGTTTGCGCTGATGGTTTGAGCATCTCCCCAAGGCAGTAGCGCGTTTCAAGCCGCTGCAACTCTGCCTGCGTTTCGGCAAGTTGCGCCTCCACCTCGCCGCTGCTCAAGCTTAGCGATAGCGCTCTCGCCAGCACGCGATCAATGCATCCCTGCGCAGCACGCGGAGGCAAAGGAGCCGCAGCAGCAAGCATTTCAGCGAGCGCCTTGGGTGCCGCTGGCGTGCCGAGCAGGGTTTCGGCGACGAGCGGCAGTGCCTCCCGGTGCGCTGGCAACTCACTGGTTCGAGCAGCATACTCCGCCGTCTGCTCCGGCTCCAGTAGCCAACGCACGAAACGCCAAGCGCGCTGTTGGCGCGTCGCATCGGTGCGCGGGATCACCCATAAGGGCGCGCGGAGCGGTGCACGTGCCGTACCGTTCTCGCTCGGGAGCACGGTAACGAGAAGAGGGAAATTCTCGGCTGAGCGCACACGCTGAACGATGGCTCGCGCGCGACCACTCCACGCTGTGATGAACAGCAGATCGCCTGCAGCGAAAAGCGCTTCTGCCTCGAGAGAAGTGCGCACGCGCACGGCATGGAACTGGTTGACTTGCTCCAGCAGCGCGTTCAACGCCGTGCGCGCTGCCGATGCATCAAGTGCAGGTTTCGTGCCCTCGGGGAGGTCAGCGCCGTAAGCCAGCGCCCACTCCTCAAGCGTGATCGCTTCAGCAGCGATGGCAAAACAGGCACGTCCCAGCGCGAAGTCGCTTGCCTTGGCGCATTGCTCCATCAGCACTGTTGTGGTGATGGGCAGACTCACCTCGCGATCGAAGACGTTCTGCATCTCCTGCAAGCGGAGCTGATTCACGAAGACGAGGCGCATTTGCCCGCCCTGGGGAATGCCGAAGAGGCGCCCGTTCCAGCGCCCAGCAATCAACACGAAGGGAAACAGCGCTTCGCGCTCGGGAGCGCTCAAGCCCAACGCAGGATCGGCGCTGAAGATGAGCGGCTCGAGTGCAGTGAGGTAGCCGCGCTGGGCATACACCACCATCTGCTCAGGCGTCACAAGCACCAAGTCAGGTGCACGCCCGTCTTCAAACCGCTGCATGAGCGCACGATGCTGCAGATCAGCAGTGCGTTGCTCGGGCACAACGACGAAATCAGCAGAAGCGCTTTGGTTCCAGCGGTCGATCAGCGCAAGCAGCGCGCGCTCGTGCTCGCCTTCAAGCGCATGCCAGAGAATCAGCGTATGTGCGCGCGGCGTGCAGCTTGCAATCAGCACAAGCAGCAACAAGCTCACCCAGCGCAGTGGCACTCTCATGAAAGCGGCAAGAAGGAGAACAGCCCCTTGTCGTTGCGCACTAACTTTCCCAGCGGCGCAAGCACGTCATGTGAGTTCGCCACGAGCGCATTGTGCTGCGCAAGCCACACTTGCCAACGACGCCGCGTCTCGATGGTGAGCATGGGCAGCACGTCGTAAGCAGGCACCCAGGGCAATCGTTCGAGGTGGATCGCATACGGCGCGAGGTCGCCTGTGAGGAAGCAGAACAAGGCGCCTTCAGAAGACAGGATCACCGACTGATGACCTGCAGTGTGCCCTGGAGTGGGCACTACGCGCACAGAAGGAGTGAGCTGCGCTTCGCCGTCCAGCAGCACGAGGACGCCTTGCTCAAGGAGCGGCACAAAGTTCTCAGCGAAGTAGGTGTTGCGCGTGCGCTCGTTGGGGTGCATGGCGTCGTAAAGCTCTTGGCGCTGCACTACGTAGCGCGCGCGCGGGAACGTCGGCACGACGCGATCGGCAACAAGGCGCGTTGCCCAGCCGCAGTGATCGCCATGCAGATGCGTGAGGATCACAAGGTCGATGTCTTCTGGGCTAAGGTTGTGGCGAGCTAAATCGTCCAGCAGCGTGCCCTGAGGACGGCGCACATCGTATTGGGTAGCGCGCACGTCGTTGGGCTTATCGCCCACACCGCAATCCACAAGGATGCGCAGCCCATCCGCCTCAATGAGCACACTGCGCAGGTCTTGCGGCACGAGGTTGTTCTCGTCAGGAGGCAGAAGCTTCGCCCACTTGTTGCGCCCCACTAGCCCGAAGGCACCGCCGCCGTCCCAATACGAAACGCCGTCGCTGAGCAGCGTGATGCGCGCTTCGCCAAGCTCAACAGTGCGCGCCATGGCTTCGCGCGATCAGATGTCTAGGTTGCGCACTTCTTTCGCGTGGCGCGTGATGAACGCGCGGCGCGGCGGCACGGCATTGCCCATGAGCATGTCAAAGGTGCGGTCCGCTTCGGCTGCGTCCTCGATGGTCACGCGCAGCATGGTGCGCCGCGCCGGGTCCATCGTCGTCTCCCAGAGCTGCTCAGGGTTCATCTCGCCCAGCCCCTTGTAACGCTGCGTGGTGACTTGTTGCGGGTTGCTCACATCTAAGCCGCGCTGTCGCAGCTCT
>JANWUW010000067.1 GCA_025057935.1 Thermoflexales bacterium | reverse complement strand
ACTTGCTCGGCTGGGATCTGCAGGTTGTGATACACCTGCTGCACGTCGTCCATTTCCTCGAGCGTCTCGATCAAGTTGAGCACCTGTGCCGCCTTGTCTTTGTCGAGTTCGATGTAGGTGCTGGGCACCATGGAGAGCTCGGCGCTCGCCAGCTCGTAGCCCTTTGCCAACAACGCCTCGCGCACATCTCGGAAGGACTCGACGCTGGTGGTGATTTCAATGGCTTCGTCGCCGATGTTGATATCCTCGGCGCCAGCCTCAAGTGCAATTTCGAACACCTCGTCAGGATTCACTTTGTCGGTGCGCTCGATCACGATCACGCCTTTGCGCGAGAATTGCCATGAGACGGCTGCGCCGTCGAATTGCCCACCCGCGCGCGTGATGATGCGCCGCAGCTCCGCCACGGTGCGATTGCGGTTGTCCGTCAGCACTTGGATGAGTGCAGGCACCTTGTGCGGCAAGTAAACCTCGTAGGTGATCTCCTCCAGCGCCTCTGCGCCTTCACCGCCTTGCCCTGAGGCGCGGGCGATGGCGCGCTCGATGTTCTCCTTCGGCATGTTCGCGGCGCGCGCGCGGTCGATTGCCAAGCGCAGGCGGAAGTTGGCGTCTGGATTTGGCCCGCCCTCGCGGACGGCGACAATGATCTCACGCGAGAGGCGCGTAAACAGGGCGCCGCGCTTCGCGTCATTCGCGCTCTTAGCACGTTTGATGGTTGCCCACTTGCTGTGACCCGACATAGCTGCTCACACCTCAAGTCAAAAGCACACGCTGCGCCGCGCATGGCGCGGGCGATCCTCACAACGGTTTGCTTAGCACAGCAATTTTACTTCGCATACTCGATGGCGCGGGTCTCCCTCACCACAGTCACCTTGATTTGCCCGGGATACTCCATCGTCTCCTCGATGCGCCGCGCGATGTCGCGGCTGAGTTGAATACAGGCAAGGTCATCGAGCGCTTCGGGCTTGACGATCACGCGCAACTCGCGCCCAGCTTGGATGGCGTAAGCCTCGGCGACGCCTTTGAAGCTGCGCGCGATCTCCTCAAGCTGGCGCACGCGCTGCATGTAGCTCTCCAGCGTTTCGCGCCGCGCGCCGGGGCGCGAGCCGCTGATTGCATCTGCGATCTCGACGATCACCGCCTCGATGGTCTCCTGGGGCACGTCGTGGTGATGAGCTTCGACGCAGTGAATCACCTTGGGGTTGATGTTGTAACGGCGCAACAGCTCCACGCCAAGCTGGACGTGTGTGCCCTCGCTCTCGCGGTCGAGTGCCTTGCCGATGTCGTGTAGCAAGCCCGCCGTCTTGCACACCTTCACGTCTGCCTTTAGCTCGGAAGCGAGCAAGCCAGCGATCTTGGCAGTCTCGACGGCGTGGTAGAGCTGATTCTGCCCATAGCTGGTGCGATACTTGAGACGTCCTAGTGTCTTGATGATCTCGCTTGGCAGACCATGTACGCCGGCTTCGTTCGCAGCGCGCTCGCCCTCCTCTGACATGATGCGCTCTACGTCGCGACGCGCGTCTTCTAGGGCTTTCTCAATGCGTGATGGATGAATGCGCCCGTCGCGCACCAAGGCTTCGAGGGCGCGGCGGGCGATTTCGCGGCGCACGGGGTCGAAGCAGGAGATGGTCACGGCTTCGGGTGTGTCATCCACGATGATGTCCACGCCGGCGATCTGTTCGAATGTCTGCACGTTACGCCCGTTGCGCCCGATGATGCGCCCTTTGGCTTCCTCGCTAGGCAGCTCAACAACAGTCACCGCGCGTTCAGCGACCACTTCGGTGGCGATGCGCTGCATGGTCTCGACGATCAAGCGGCGTGCGCGCTGCTCGGCGGTTTCGCGGGCCTCGGCTTCCACCTCGCGGATGATGCGCGCCATGTCTTGGCGCGCGCTCTCGCGCACGGCGTTGAGTAGCTCCTCGCGCGCTTGCTCGCGCGTCATGTTGGCGACCTCTTGAAGGCGCTGTTCGAGCGCAGCGAGCTTCTCGCGTTGCAGCTTCTCGATCTCCGCCTCGCGCTTGTCGAGTTGCGATTGGCGCTGGTTCAGTTGGCGCTCGCGCTTTTCGTTGCGCTCGCGGAGTTGTTCCAACTCCTCGCGGCGGCGCTTGAGGCGATCTTCTTCACGCTGAAGCTCGGCGCGCCGCTCTTTGATCTCTTTCTCGAAGGCTTCGCGCTCGCGCAGGATTTCGTCTTTGGCTTCGATCAGGATCTGGCGTGCCTTTGCTTGCGCTTCGCTCAGCGCCTTCTCGGCTTGGGCGCGCAACACAGCGCCCTCGTCTTTCGCCTGCTGCCGCCCAACGCGATATGCAATCCCTCCGACGATCGCGGCGATGAGCATGCCAATGACGACCTCGATAATTAAGCGTGCTTCCATGTTGTCTCCACCCGTTGCGTAGGTGGAGCGCAGAGAGGGATGAAGTTCGAAAAGGCTGTGAGTGCAGCTCTAGGTGAGGATGTTCCTCATGACATGCAGTCCCCCAGCGACGGCGCTTCATCCACTTCCCCAAACTCCACCGTTGCCAGTACGTTTTCGATTGTGCTGTAGTCGAAACCGCGTCTTGCTAACCACTGGCTAAGGCGTCGGCGGCGCTCGAACGGTGTCAAGGCGCGCAGGCGGGGCAAGCGCGCGTGCGCTAGGCGCAGGGCAAGCGTTTCGTCGTCGGGCATGGCGCGCAAGGCTGCTTCGATCTCAGCCTCGCTCACGCCCTTTTGCCGCAGCTCCCAAGCGACCACGCGTCGGCTTCGCGGGCGCGCATTGGCGCGGCTTTCTGCCCAGCTTTGTGCGAAGGCGGTATCATCGAGCAAGCCAACGGCTCGAAGGCGTGCCACCACGTGGTCAACGTCCTCCGCCGCCATGCCTGCGCGCATCAAGCGCTGGCGCAGCTCGGCAACGGAGCGTGGTCGGAAAGCGAGCAACTTTAGCGCGCGCTGCTGCACTTGCTCTTCGCGGGCTTGGGCGCGCAGCGCGGCGATTTGCTCATCGCTCAGAAATTGCCCTACGCGCAGCGTGAGCGCGCTAGCGAGCGGCAAGCCAAATGCAAAACGCCCATCCAGATACACGCTCACCCGCCCATCGCGACGATGACGTTGTGCCTTGAGCGCCGTGATCGTGCCTGCCACGAACGCAATTGTAGTGCAACCTTAAAAGGGATCTCCAACGCCTCTGATGAGGCTCACCTGAAAAGTGAAACGAAGTCTCTTTGAGTGATGGGGCAGGCAGCAATGCCTGAAGCTGGGCTGCGCAGGAACGTGCTCAAGAACTGAGCAGCGTGCGCGGGTCGGTGACCACGCCAGTAACGGCGCTCGCGGCAGCTGTGAGCGGCGAAGCCAGCAGGGTGCGCCCACCTTTGCCTTGGCGCCCCTCGAAGTTGCGGTTGCTGGTGCTAATGGCGTATTGACCCGGCTCGAGCTGGTCGCCATTCATGGCGATGCACATACTGCAACCAGCTTCGCGCCACTCTGCGCCAGCTTCGATGAAGATCGTGTGCAGCCCCTCGCGCTCGGCTTGGCGCTTCACTTGTGTGCTGCCGGGCACGACGAGCATGCGCACGCCGGGCTTCACCTTGCGCCCTTTCAAGATTTTGGCGGCTTCGCGCAGGTCGCTGAGGCGGCCGTTGGTGCAACTGCCGATGAACACCACGTCAATTGGGTGTCCGAGCAGGGGCTGGTTGGGCTTGAGATCCATGTAAGCAAGCGCCTTTCGGAGAGCGGCTTTTTGTGCCGGGTCGCTCAGCGAGTCAGGGTCGGGAATGCGCCCAGTGATCGGCATGCCCATGCCGGGGTTAGTGCCGTAGGTGATCATCGGCTCGAGCGTGCTGGCGTCGAGCGTGATCTCGGCGTCGTAGATTGCGCCCTCATCGGTGGGCAACGTGCGCCAGTAGGCGAGCGCGCGCTCCCAGGCTTCGCCCTTCGGCGCATACTCGCGCCCTGCAAGCCACTCAAACGTGGTGTCGTCCGGGGCGATCAACCCGGCGCGGCTGCCGCCTTCGATGCTCATGTTACAGATGGTCATGCGCCCCTCCATCGAAAGCTGGCGGATCGCAGAGCCAGTGTATTCAAAGACGTAGCCAGTGCCCACTCCTACGCCGTATTTGGCGATCAGCGCAAGGATGATGTCCTTGGCAGTGACGCCGGGTTTGAGCGCGCCGTCAATGCGCACGTTCATCGTCTTCGGCTTTCGCTGCAGCAGACACTGCGTCGCCAGCACCATCTCAACCTCGCTGGTGCCGATGCCGAAGCCAAGCGCGCCGAAGGCTCCGTGGGTTGCAGTGTGGCTATCACCGCACACGATGGTCATGCCGGGCTGCGTCAGACCAAGTTCAGGGCCGATCACATGCACGATGCCCTGTTTGTCCGCGCCCTGCCTGATGCCGAACAGGGTGATGCCATGCTCGGCGCAGTTGCGTTCTAGTGTCTCGATTTGCTTTGCAGCAAGCTCGTCAAGGATGGGCAAGCTGCGATCGTAGGTCGGGATGCCATGATCCATCGTGGCGAAGGTGCGGTCAGGGCGGCGCACCTTTAGCCCGCGCCGGCGCAAGCCCTCAAATGCCTGCGGTGAGGTGACCTCGTGGATGAGATGGAGGTCAATGTAGAGCACAGCAGGTCCGCCTGGCTCCTGCGCGACAACGTGGGCGTCCCAAATCTTCTCAAACAGGGTGCGCGGTCGGTCGATCATGCGCTGCATTCTACGGAAAAGCGCGTGGCGCGCGTGCGCAGGTGTATGACAGGAGTGAGCGGTGAGCGGGGCGCGGCAAAACGGTAACGGCGGGACAGCACATCGCTATCCCGCCGTTGCTGTGACGAGGCTCAGTTCGTGGTTTCGGTGAGCTCGAGGCTGATGTTGATCTTCACCTCCTTGCCCACTAGAAGCCCGCCTGTCTCTAGGGGCATGTTCCACGTCAAGCCCCACTCCTCGCGATTGAGGGTGGTGTGCGCCTCAAAGCCGGCGTTGGTTGTGCCCCAAGGCGTCCTCGCCTTGCCGAGAAATTCAACGTCCAACACCACGGGGCGTGTGGTGTTGCGGATGGTGAGCTCGCCATGCATGCGGGCTGTGTTTTCTCCTGTGCGCTCAACGCGCGTGCTCTTGAACGCAATCGTTGGGTGGTTAGCGACGTCTAGGAAGTCGGGCGATTTCAGGTGTGCGTCGCGCTGCGGATCATCGGTGTTGATGCTGTCTGCCGCAATCTCGATCACGGCGCTGGTCTTCTCGGGCTGTGCCTCGTTGAAGTCCACGTGACCGCTGAACTTCTCGAAGCGACCTCGAACAGTGCTGATCATCAGGTGTCGAACGGCAAACGTGATGCTAGAGTGAGCGAAGTCGATGGTCCATGCCATGATGCCTGCTCCTTTTAAACGGATACATGTCCATTTTACGCGCCCTTTCAACAGCGTATGCACGACCTAATCTCACGTTAAACTTCAAGCGCAATGCGCGATGAGCTATGGCTGGGGTTGCGCGTGGTGCCGTTGGAGAAAGCAGAACGTGCAGACGCAGCCGCGAACCGCAAGCGCATTCTGCGCGCAGCGGAGCGCTTGTTTGCTGAGCGCGGAGTGGATGGCGTGAACATGGTGGACATCGCGCGAGCAGCTAGGGTGGGACAGGGCACGCTCTACCGGCGCTTCCCCTCGAAAGGCGCGCTCTGCTTAGCGCTGCTTGACGAGCAGATGCGCGCGTTTCAAAACACGGTGCTGGATACGCTCAATGCCATGGCGCAGGACAACGCGCCGTGGCTTGAGCGCCTTCAGTGGTTTCTAGATGCGCTGATTCGCTTCAACGCCATGCATATCCCTCTGCTGCGCGCTGCTCAGCATGGGGTGGAGCGTCCTGAGCAGTTTACGAACTCAGCGCCTTTCAGCTGGGAGCGCATGACCGTAATTGGGTTGCTGCGTGAGGCTATGCGTCGAGGCGAGATTTCGCCTTCGTGCGATGCTCGCCTGATCGGCGACTTGCTGCTTGCGCCCATGCACCCGGAAGTGTTCTACTTCCTCCACTACACGAGTGGGTATACCCTTGAGCAGCTCAGCGCAGCATTGCGCGCCAGCGTCTCTGCGCTTTCTCGTGCCTAGGGTGGGCTTACTTCTTAACCCATAGCCCGTCTTCGGCAGTGCCCACAAGGAGACGATCGCCTAATCGCGCTAGGCACACTGCGTTTTCTATTGCGCTGATCTTCTGCGCTCGGCTGCTGCTCTGGGTGACGAAAATCCCTTGTGGGGTGGCGAGATGTGCGAGATGTGCAGGGAGCAGCGCGTTGATCACTGAGGCTTCGGAGAGCACACGCGCCCACTTCTTGAAGGGCGCGGGCGCATGCCACGCGCCTGCGCCTTCGCTGCCTACCCACAGGCGCAGCACGCCCTCGGCACCGATGTCGACAGCAAGCGCTGTCAGCGGGGCATCTTGGAACGGCAGATTGATCTCGCGCCAAGCGCGTCCGCCGTTGTAACTTACGAATAGCCCGCTTTCGGTAGCCGCGAATACGGTTTGGTCTTCGGCAAAGTCGGGCGAGACCGCCACAGCGTTCACGTTGAGGTCGAGCAAGCCATGATTCCAGGCATACCATGTTGCGCCATGCGAGACGCTGCGCAGCACGCCATCTTGAGCAGTGGCGGCGAAGGCAGTGCCGTCCTGCTCGAACGTCGGCGAGAGCGCCAACCCGAGTATTGCTCCCTCAATAGGCATGCGCGCGAGTTGCCAGCTTTGACCGCCGTCAGTGGAACGAGCGATGTGCTGCGCTGAACCGACGAGGATGTGGGTTGGCGTCGCTGCGACAGCAGTGAGCGGCACATCGAGCAAGACTGACGATGCAGGCTGCCAGGTGTCGTCGGTGCAGTAACGCCACAACCCGCGATCGGTGGCGGCAAGGCACGTGTGCGCATCGAGTGTGCAAAGCGCGTAGATGCGCGCTGGCTCGTCAAAGTGTCTCCAGCTCATCGGACGGGCTCACTGTGTCGAAGGCGCGATGTCTAACAGCACTTTGAGCACACCCGGTCGCTGCGCATCCTCGATGGCTTGCAGACCAGCCTCCAGCGGGTAGCGCGCGTGGATCATCGGCAACACTGCTACGCGACGCTGCGCCAACAGCCTTAGCGCGGCTGCGAAAGGTCCGCAGCGTGAGCCGACGATGGTCAGCTCGTCCACCACGACCATCGTGAGGTTGACTTGGGGCAGGCTGTGGTAGGTGCTTTTCAGGATCAGCGTGCCGCGCGGTCGGAGGAGCCGGCGCGCGTGCTCGAACCCCGCTGGCGATCCTGTGCATTCCACTACTGCGTCGTAGTGACGCAGCGGCGCTTGATCCACGTGCATCGTTGCGATGCCGCGGTCGCGCGCGAGCGCAAGCTTGTTCTCGTGCCTGCCGATCACAGTGAGCTCGCAGGCAGAAGCCGCGGCGATCACCTGCGCGCATAGCAAGCCGAGCTTGCCATCGCCGAGCACAGCGACGCGGTCGGTGGGGCGGAAGTGAACTTGCTCGAGGATTTGACACGCAGCGGCGAGAGGCTCGACGAACACAGCCTCGTCATCGCTCACAGCCTCGGGCACGCGATGCAAATTGACGATGGGCAGCACGGCGTATTCAGCGAAGACGCCATCGCGGCGGTCAATGCCGAGCGTCGTGCGTGCTGGGTCTTGGGCGCGTTCGGCATAGGTGCGTGAGGGGGAGTCGCAAGCCACGCAATTGATCTCACCGACGACGCGATCGCCAATGGCGACATGAGGGGGCGGGCAATTGGGGGCTGGGTTCAGCGCCTCCACTACCCCTACGAATTCGTGACCAAGCACGCCGCGAAACCCGAAGTAGCCCTTGAGGATTTCGATGTCGGTGTTGCAAATGCCGGCGCGCGTGACGCGGATGAGCGCCTCGCCAGGCAAAGGCTCGGGCTTCGGGTAGTCCTCACGATAGACAAGCGTCTCAGCGACGACCAATGCGCGCATGACGCGCTGATGATACCCAAAGGCTGCGCTGCTCTCTCCGCGTGCCTTGCGAGCGAACGTGAAGGAGAGCTGACCGCTTCTTGCGCTTCAGCGCGGCTCGATCTCGAAGCGTGTGCCCTCGCTGCGACCGAAGACCTCAGGGAAGTAGCTCAGCTCGGCTGTGGCTGGGATCACCTGGAACGTGCCAGCGAGGCTTGGGCGGAACTGGTAGGTGTAGTCATAGGTACCAGCGGGCAGGTACGAGGCAAACACTGCCACGCGATCATCGTAGATCGCGCTGTGCCCGAACCACCACCATCCCCAGCCGAACTCGCCGAATGGGTCTTCGCCAACGCGCCGCAGCCACTGAGGATCGGCGAGGCGCGAAGTGGTGCGCAGGGTGGTGTTGATCGCCTCAGCGCCTGCCGGCAGGTAGTCCACGAGCCGCACGAAGTAGGCGTCGGAGGGCACGATCAGCGTGAGGCGCACGCGCACGTTCTCGCCGATGCGCGCGCGGGTGATCGCTGGGCAGGGTTGCTCGGGCTTGGGCATGCAGTCAGCGCGTTCATACTTGCGCGCGACGAACAAACCGCGATTCACTGCGGGCGCAGACTCCGCAGGCACAAACGCGCGCAGATGCGCTGTGTAGTAAAGCCGACCTTGCCCGGCGCCGCGTTCGATGCTCAGCGCGTTGGCGGCATTTGCAATCAGCTCTGTGAGCGCGACCTTGGCTGTTTGTGTCTCCGCACTGGTGCCGGCTTGACCGCTGAGGAGCGGACGACCGTTGAGCGCAAGACGCCACGCAAAAGTGCCGTCGCGCTCGCCGCTGCGTGCTAACCATTCTGCGAAGGCGCTGATCGCCCATTCGGTCTCCTGCACGCTTGCCCACGTGTCGCCTTCGCGCGCGGCGATCAGCCAACGCACAACATTGGCGTTCAGCGCACTCTTCGGGTCGAGCTGTGCGAGCGCGTAAAGCGCGATGGACGTGCTGCGCGTATTGCCGTAAAAGTTCTCCCAGTCGAAGGTGCGCTCCTGCCAGTGCGCGCCGCTTGCGCTGAGCAACGCTGCGCCGCGCAGATCGGAGAGCAGCGTCTGAATGCGAGGGTCGTCCGCTTGCACGCGCGCAAACGCAAGCGCCAGCAGGGCCTGCGCGTAGTAGCTTAGCTTTGCGCGCTGCTCGTAGAGCACGCTCAAGCGACCGGGGTCGGCGCGCCCAGCCTCGCCGAGCACGTAGAGCAGGTACGCCTGGCGATTCGCTGCAGCCGTGCTCGGCAGGAACTGCTCGTTGAAGAGGTGCGTAGTGAGGAAATCGAGACCGCGCGCGAGCACCGTGCTGTCAACTGCGAAGCCTGCTTGCGAGGCGCGCGCCAGCGCCAACAGCACATGCGCCGACACCATCGGATCGCTAGGGCCAACGGCTGTGTCAGGCCACCACGACCAGCCGCCGTCGAAGCGCTGCGCCGCGTAGAGGCGCTGGAGAGCAGTGCTCACGCTTTCGGCTTCGGCGGGCATGCCGCGCGCCTTTGCGAGCGCTAGGATGACGTTGAGGCGGCTTGCCGTCCAATCCACGCTCTCGTAGGGGTAAGCTTGCAGCGCCTTCGCGCCGCGCAGGGCGACGTTCCCAAGGCTAGTGTCCACGCGCACGGTAAGGTCGCCGCGACCAGTGTTCAGGCGCGGCGGCAGCGCGATCACTTCTAGGCGTTGCCCTGGATCGCTGAGGTCGCCACTGGTGGCTACGGTCTCAGGCGCGGCATACCGCAAGATCGGGATGCCGCCCTCCGCTGCTGTCTCAAGCACGGGTCGTGCGCTGTCGCTGTAGCCGCCGCCGACCACCGTCATGGTGATCAAGCTGCTGGTGCCGTCTTGCACCTGCATCTGCCAAGCGACGCGCGCAGCGCCGTTTGCGGGCACGCTTACCCGCTGCACAGGCTGCCCGTTTACAAGCACGAGGTTGGTGGAGGCGATGGCGACTTGTGCTTCGATCGGCGCAGGCGTGTTGTTGTTGATGACCGCAGCGAGTGTGATCACATCACCAACCACGAAGAAACGCGGCGTGACTGGGCGGATGAGCAGCGGTTTGGTGCTTTGAACCTCGCGTTGCGCCTCGCCCACGCGCGTGTCGGGCGCTATTGCGCGCGCTGTCATCACCCATGTGGTGAGGTTATCGGGCAGGGCGACCTGAACGCGGGCGCGCCCCTCAGCGTCGGTGCGGAGACGTGCTTCCCAATAGGCTGTCTCGCGGTAATCGCGCCGCGTGACCAGCAAGGTGAGGGCTTCAATCCCGCCGCCGCCACCGCCCTTGCGCGCTGCTAGCATCGGCACCGCGGTCATAACCTTCTCGGTGATGCGGTCCACGCTCACGTTGAGCGAGTCTGCGGTGAACACGCCCAAGCCCCGCTCGCCGTAGAACGCCTCGAGGATGGGCAAGGCATTCGGCTCGACGAGAGAAAGCACAGCCTTGTCCACCAGCGCCACAGTGAGATCGGCCTGCACGGGCAGACCGCTAGCATCCGTGACGCGGATCTCGAAACTGGCGTTGTCGCGCGGTGCGTAGGTCTCGCGGTCTGGCGTGATGCTCACCTTAAGCACAAACCGCGTTGGCTCGACGGTGAACGCGGCATAGCCTAGCCTGAAAGCAGGCAGCGGGTTGTTGGCGTCCACTCCTTTCACCAGCAGCACCGACACAAAGACGTTGGGCGCGAAGTCCTCGGTGATGGGGATCTCGAGCAAATCGCTGTTGCTGAAGAGCGTCACAGTGCGGCGCTGCAGGATGTTGCCGCGCTCAATGGTGAGCAGCGCTTTCACGCTACCTTGGAACGGCGAAGGCACGAGCACGCGCGCTACCTCGCCGACGGCGTAGCTTGTCTTGTCAGGTTTTAGCTCTATGCGGTCGTTGTTATCTACGCGCCAGCCGACGTAAGTGCCCGGCTCGGCGACATACACGGAGGTTGCAGCGTTGGCGACTTTGATGCGGTGCTCGCCTCCTCGTTGCGCGATCACCACAGCGCTGGCACGCCCTTCGGCATCGGTGGTGACGGTGACCCGCGACACCTCAGTGTCGCTCGGAGTGGAGCTGTAGTACAGCCCGCCGGCAGGATCTTCCTGTTGCACGGTGAACCACTCGCGACGACTGAAGATCAGCTCTGCGGTTTGACCAAAGAGCGGTTTGCCCTCCCAGTTCACGGCGATCACGTTGACCGTGATTGGCTCACCGACCTCGAAGACGAACCGATCAGTGGCGAGGCCGAAGTACACGCGCGACTTGTGCGCCACCACGCTGTGCCGCGCGGAGACACTTTGGTCGTTTAAGTCGGTGACCGTTGCTTCCAAGGTGAAGCGTGTCGACATGCGCCGCTTGCTCAGATCGGCTGGGAGCGAGACGATGAGTCGCCCTTGGGCGTCGGTGCGCCCCTCGCCATCGGCGATCGGCTCGGTGAATCTGTAGGGCGGAATTACGCGCCCGAGCGTCGGTTCGAAGAAGAGGTCGCTGTCGTTGAACTCGTAGCGGCCTGTGCCTTTGTAACGGTCGAAGAAAAAGTTTTCGGCAAGCAGCGCCCAGCGCACCTGCGCGTTCGCCACAGCGCCGCCGAAGAAATAGCGGCTCTCGATGGTGAACTGCATGGTCTCGCCGTCCAAGTAGTCAGCCTTATCGGCAGCAATGTTGACTTCAAACTCTGGCAGTCGGTAGGCTGCGACCTCGAACGAGATGCCGCCATATTGGGCGCAGCGGTCACCGAGCGGCTTGACCTCGCGCCTCGGCACACACACCTGCAGGAAGTAGCTCCCTGTAGCAGCGCCGCTGTCGAGCGCAAACTCACCACTGAAGCCGCCGTTGTCATCCAGCGAAAGCGTTGTGCTGAGCACTTGTTGGCCGCTGGGGTTGTTGATGGAGACCTCCACACGTTCTACGTCTGGCAGTTGGTAGCGCGCGTCGTCGTCGCGGCGCACGATGCCGCGGAAGTACGCGCGCTGCCCTGGGCGATACACTGGGCGATCAGTAACCAGGTAGATCAAGTAGGGGTTGGCGTAGTAGCTCGCGCTCAGCCCGAACTCGTATGGCTCGATGCCGCGAGACATGTTGCTCCATGCCAAACCAAACGCGCTCCCAGGCTGACCGACGACCGCGTACACCAAGCTGCGCGATTCACTGCTGAGCTCAAAAGGCGCTTGCCCTTCCTCGCCGGCTTGGTTGCTGGTGACAGTGGTACCTAGCTCTGCGAAGTTCTCGCCGCGCACGCTCACTGGCAGACCGCCAATGGGTTGACCACTGCGCAGGTCAGTGACCCAGACAACGCCATTCCGCAAGCCCACCTTGAGCGCCACGTGGAGGTTGCTCACCACAAGCACATGGCGAATCGGTTGGAATTGCGGGTCTAACCGTCTCAGCTCTGGTGCAGTGATGGTGAGCAGGTATAGCCCGGTGGGCAGCGCGCCGCCAGCCTCGTCCAACAGGAGGCGACGGAAGAAAGTTTGGTTCAGCTCAGCTTCGACGCGCTCGGTCCACTTGCGGCGCAGCTGCTCTGGCGTTGGGCGGAAAGTGCGCAGCGCCTCGTAGGCGCCCGGCGCGCCCGTGAGCTGGTAGAACTGCTCCAGTGAGAGCGTGGCAAGTTCTAGCTCAAGCTGCGTGACGTTGCGGTGGGCGATGGCAAGTTGAGTGGGGCGATTGGCATCGTATACGCCGACGAGGCTCTCCGTTTGCAAGCTCACAAATGGCGCGAAGGCGCTTGTGGTGAAGCGAACCTCGGTGTCTTTGCCTATCGGCACGCCATACTCGTCGATCATTCCACCGCCGAGTCGCACTCGGTAGGCTGTGGAAGGTGCGAAGCGCACGGCGATGTAGAACTCGTTGTCGAAAGCGTTGTAATAGCTATACACGCCCGTGAGCGTGACAGGCGGATCGAAGGCGAGGTTGGGCAGGATGGTCGCAACCGACATCGGCGCGCTGAAGCGGATGCTGAACCCCTCTTCAGGGTTGTGTTGCGTTTCGCCGTCTTTCGGGCGCGTGCTGAGCACCGCGGGCAGGGGGACTGCCGTGAACGAGGATTCCAGACCGTTGCGCGTGCGCCCTTCGCCGAATGCGGCGCGCACGCCCTCGCGCACGCGGACGATGTAGGTCTGCCCGCGCTGATAGTCCTCCTCGGGGATGAACGTCATCACTTCGCCGCGTGGTGCGCCTGTAAGCGCTGGGGGCGGTGCGATGAGTGCAGGCTGCTGCTTCTCAGTTGGGGATGCGAAAGGCTCATCGGGCTCCTCTGACCAGACGAAGCGCCCACGCACAGGCGGCTCGATGCTAAACGCAGCTTCAGCCGAAGCGTGATCCACTTTCTGGCTAAAGGTGACGCTGATCGGTTGGCGCAAGCCGACGTTGAGCGCACCGGGCGCTGGCGTGATGCTCTTCGCGACGGGCACAGCAACGCTAAACGTCCAAACGTAGTCGGCGTCGAGCACAGCGCCCGTCATATCGCGCAAGCCAGCAGGGATGCGGGCACGGTAGGTTGTTCCAGCACGCAGTGGCTGCGTTGGGCGGAAGAAATACACGCTGGTGTTCAACCACTGACCACGACCCTCCGCGGGTGGATCGAGCACGAGTGGCTGTGGCAAGCTGGCTTGCTCGTCCAGCAGCGTGAGCGGTACCACGGGCCGGTTGAACAACACGGTGATCGCAGTGTCTGCAGAAACCTCAGCGCTGCCGGGTGCGGGAATGGTCTGCGCAACAGCGAGCGCGCCGACCGTAGTGATCTCAAACGTTTCTGCACGCGCCAATGCTTTGCCGCGCTTGCTGCGCGCTTCACCGGAGATCGAAACGAGGTAGCGTGTGCTTGGTTGCCAGCCTTTCTCGGGTCGGAAGCTCGCCACGTTGTCGCCAAGCCAGCTCAGCGTTCCTTGCACGGGCGCGCCTTCGGCGGTTTGCACGCGCAGGGCGCGCGCCACAGAATCCTGGTCCATCGGCTGATCGAAGAGCAACTCGAGCACAGCGTCGGTGGGCAGCTCTTCGCCGCGCAACGGCTTGCGGTCGAGCAGGATTGGCTCGTCAATCATGCGCGGCGATGGAGAGGGTGCGGGAGTAGTGATCACGTTGAGCGTGACCTGCGGGGTTGGCGCCGGCGAGGGGGTGGGTGCGCCACACGCAGCGAGAAGCGTTAGCCCGACTGCCAGCGGCACCATCTTGGAATGCGCGCGTCGCTGAGAGCGATGCCTTATGCGCGATGGATCAGGCTCCTGCTCATACATGGTGACCTCCTTGCTTGTGTCGAGAGGCGCGTCCTTCAGAGATTATCTATCTAATTGTTGAAGACGGCGTGAAGCACGCTTTTGTTCCGCGCGAGCTGCTGGGAGCCATGCGTGGCTGCGTCGAGCGCCCGCTCGTGCGCCCTTAAAGCAGATGGCGCAGCGCTTGCTGGAAGTGCTGCTCTGTCTGGGCGTCTACGCTGGAAGTCGCCTCGCCGAAGTTGCCTCGTCGGGGATCGAAAATGCGCGAACTTAGCGATCAGCGCGTGAAAGGTCACAAGCCGTCGTCGAGCTGAGCGAAAGACACACCGCGCCACTACGCGCCCGCTTGTGGTTGCTCTTGGCAGCCCGAGTGGCATTGAAAGATTTGCACTATGCCCTGCCAACGCGCATTGTTCACGCAGTGTTCCTCAAAGCTGCCGACGAGACGTTGAATCACTGTGCGCCAGAAGTGCTGCGCAGGTATGTTTGCCGCAAGCTCGCCGACCTCCCACGTACCTGGGAAACGCGCGAACACTTGACCTGCAAGCCATGTGCCATGTCCTTGGCGTCGATACTTGCGCAGGATGAAGAATTCTTCCATCAACCAGTGGGCATGTGCAGCTTCGGGCATGACGAAGCTGCCGCGCCCAACCCATGCGAAGCCCGCCCAGTGTCCTGCAACGCGCAACAGGAACAGCCACGTGTCCTGGTCGCCGTTATAGCGCCAGCCGCGCAAGAAATCCGCATCTGTGTAGCGTCCCGCTTCGTTAACATCTGCCCCCGTGAAGGAGCTAAAGTCATAGGCGTAGAGCTCAAACAACGCGCGCACCACATGGCGCAGTGCGCGTGTCACGGGCACTAGCTCACGCCTCTCACTTGTGCTCATCCCACCAATAGCCGCAGCGCTGCCAGAGCTGCTAGGCTAAGCGCTGCGCCGTTGAACAACGTCTGCGATACGCGTGGCAGCAGCCAGCGCCCTGCAAGCGCGCCCAGCAGAATGGCGGGCAGCAGCACAAGGTCGAACACGAAGCCGCGTGTTGTGAACAAGGCACGCGAAGGATCGAGCGCAGTGAGCGCGGCGTAGACGGGCACCTTCGCCGCGTTGAAGATGAGAAAGAACCACGCTGTGGTGCCGATGAAGGCAAATTTGGGCAAGTGCAGCGCCGAAAGGTAAATGGTGAGGATCGGACCTGCGGCGTTTGAGACTGTGGTCGCAAACCCCGCGGTGCTGCCGGTGAGCGCGATCCCGAGTGTGCTGCGTGGCTGCAGGAAGTTGCCCAGCTTCTGGTTGATCAGGCTTAAGCTGAGCATGATCAGCACTAACGCGCCGATCACGCGATTGACTTGATCGCGCCCTTTGGCGTCCTCACCGATGAGCCACAGCGCAGCAGCACCGAGCACAATGCCGATGCCCACCCACGGCGCCAAAGCGCGCAGCGTGTCCCAGCGCGCATGTTGCCGATACCACGCTACAGCAAACACATCGGCTGCCAGCAGCAACAAGAGCGTAGCACCGACGCCTTCGCGCTGCTCGAACACCAGCGCCATCAGCGGCACGACTAACATGCCTGCACCCGGGAGGCCGGTTTTTGAAACTCCGATGAGCCATGCCGCGAGCGCCCCCAGCGCCCACTGTGTTGTCGAGAACGACGACATCGGTCCTAGGGGTAAATGCGGTTGAGCAGGCGAGGGAAGGGCGAGGCTTCGCGCACGTGTTCGATGCCGCAAATCCACGCCACTGTTCGCTCCACGCCCAAGCCGAAGCCGCTGTGTGGCACGCTGCCGTAGCGACGCAGATCCACATACCAGCGGTAGGCTTCGAGTGGCAGACCGTGTTCGCGGATGCGCTGCTCCAGCAGCGCTGCGTCGCTGATGCGTTCGCTGCCGCCGATGATCTCGCCGTAGCCTTCAGGCGCGAGCAGATCCGCGCTCTTGCATATCTCAGGGCGCTCGGGGTAGGGTTGCATATAAAACGCCTTGACCGCAGTGGGAAACCCCGTGACGAACACAGGTCGATCGAAGAGCTGCGTGAGCACCGTCTCGTGAGGGCTGCCGAAGTCCATCCCCCAAGTGATGTCCAACAGTGCAGGATCAGGCACGTCTTGCAAGGGCTCGCCATCGCAGTTGGACACAGTTTCGCCGCGCTGCAGGCGCGCCTGCACATCTTTTAGTCGCGCAATGGCTTCATCGTAGGTGATGCGTGGGAACGGCGGCTGCACGCGTTCTAGCTTGCGCGTATCGCGCCCGAGCAGCTTTAGCTCGTTGGCGTTTTCGCGCAGCGCGGTGTGCACAATGTCTGTGACGAACTGCTCTTCGATTTCCAGAAGCTGGTCGAGGTCACAAAAGGCGATCTCGGGCTCAACCATCCAGAACTCGGTGAGATGGCGGCGCGTTTTGCTCTTCTCGGCGCGGAAGGTGGGACCGAAGCAGTAGACGCGACCGAAAGAGAAAATCGCTGCCTCGTTGTAGAGCTGACCGGTCTGCGCGAGATAAGCCTTCTCACCGAAGTAATCCACCTCAAAGAGCGTAGTGGTGCCTTCGGCAGCGCTGGGCGTCAGCACAGGAGTGGTGACCTCGAGGAAGCCGTGGCTATCGAGCCAAGCGCGAATAGCGCGCATCACCGTAGCGCGCACGCGCAACACCGCCCACTGGCGCGCGGAGCGGATCCAAAGGTGGCGATGATCCATCAAGAATTCCACACCGTGCTCTTTGGGTCCGATGGGATATTCTTCGGCACGGTGCACAACCTGAAGCGTGTGCACGTCTAACTCATAGCCGCCAGGGACTCCGGGCGCACGCGTGTCGGCGCGCACAGTACCTGTGACAATGAGGCTGCTCTCTAGGGTGAGTTTGTCCGCGATGGCGAAAAGTTCATCGCCCACGCTGGGTCTGAACACGACACATTGGCAAATGCCTGTGCCGTCGCGAACTTGCAGAAAGACCAATTTGCCCTTGCTCGTGCGGTTGTAAAGCCAGCCCTGCAGAGTGACAGTTTCGCCGACGTGCTGAGGCAGGTCTCGGATGCGCGCGAGGGTCATGCAACAAATTGTAGTCGGCGGGGTGGAGTAAACTTGGCACGGGTTAGCAGTTCATGCATCTCCTCGACGCCATCCGTCATCATACGCACACGATAGCCCAGCGTCTGCAAACGGGGGACGTGTTCCGCCCTGAGCACTCAACGGCTGAGCTGCATCGCATGTTTGCCGAAGCAGTGCTGCGCCCTATGCTGCCTGCGCGCTTCGGGCTGATGTTCGGCAACGTCTTCTCATCTCTAGAAGGCGAATCCACTAGCGCCGCGCTCACGCTGATCTACGACGCGCTCTACGCGCTGCCGCTCGGCGGGCACTCGATCGCTTGTGAGTATGTCTACGCAGCCTTCGACGTGCGCCTGCATCTTGATGAGGCGCAATTCACTGAAGCGCTCATGAACATTGCTTCGTTCAAGCGACTGCAACGCGCAAAAGCCACCGCTCACGATGTATCGCCCACGCACCACCTCGGCATCTTCGGCGCGCGCTACGCCCAACTTTCGGACGACAAGCTCAACCCCTATCTCGGATACGCGATCGCTAACGAGGCGGAGGATGCGCGCAAGCTCCACCAGCAGCTCAAAGCGCTGATCGAGGCGGGCGTCGTGCGCCCTGAACATACGCCCGACGCAGTGGTGTGCTTGCGCAGCGGCTGGGTGATAGCGCGCCAGACGCTCTCTGGCGCATTTGCAGTGCCGCGCAGCAGCTTCGCCAAGTTTGGCGTGTGGCAAGCAGGCGATCAGCTGCTCACGCTGTTCTACGTGTTGCTGAACCTAAGCCTCGCGCAAATTCAACTGCGTGGTCCAGACTTGCTCCGTATATTGGAGCTGCTGACCCACCGTCATTGAATTGCGGTTGGCGATGCCCTCTACGGGCGCACCATCTTCACCACAACGTCACGCATGATTGAGCCGTCTGGGTTGAGCACACGCGCCTTGAAGCGCCACTCACCCTCGTTGTTGTCTACTTTGATGAGCAGAGCGTTGTAGCCCTTCTTCAGCGTGATCGGCGGCAGGTCAATGTCGCGCGTGTCGTCGGGGAGGAAGCGGCTCACTTTGTTCCGCCAAATCAGCTCGCCGTTCAACCAGGCAGCGATGCCATCATCGGAGTTCATGCCGAGCAGTCCCTTGCGCTCTTCAGGCGACACAATCCACACGAAGGCGTAGGCAACGCTTCTGTAAGAAGGCGCGAGGTAGCGCTTGAGATCCACGTTGCGCGAAGGTGTGTGGATCGCCCACGCGCGCTTGTCGAGGGGCGTGGGGATGTAACGCGCTTCGCCGCCAGGAAGCACATCGTCGTCCAGCGTGCGCCATGGGTAGCTGCCGTTCAGCCACCATGAGCGGATATATCCATCGCTTGGCATGGGGTAGAGGCGAATGCGCTGCCTTGCGGTGCGCCCCTCAGCGTCAGTGGCGCTGAAGACCGCCTCTAAGTAACCCTCGTCGCTGAGGTCCCTAGGCATGGCGAGCACAGCAGTTAGCCCTTCTGCTTGAAGCACGGTGCTTGTTTTCCCAGCTTCGTTGCGGGCGACAGACCACTGAACGCGCGTAGCGTTGCGCGCCGCGCCGCGCAAGCGGATGAACTGCCCGCCGAGATAAGTGTCGCCATCGTGAGGACTGAGGATGCGCGCTTCGGGTCCGGGTGCAGGCTTGGTCGCAGTGATCGTCGCTAGAGGGCGCAACGGCCTGCCTTCGTAGGTGATACGCACTAAGCCGCGCGAGTAAATTGACAGGTACCACAGCGCGCCATCGGGGCCGAACTGGATGTCCACAGGCTCGCCCATTTGCTCTGCGAAGACGAGGGTTTCTTTGAAGTTGCCTTGCGCGTCGAGCACAGTGCGCCAAATCTTTTGCGTGGAGTAATCACCCCAGAAGAAATTGCCCTTCATCTCTGGCGGAAAATGATCTGCAGTGTTGAAATCGCCCGCTGTCACGGAGGCGTTCTGGTTGTTGTGATGGTAGGTGAGCGCTTTCGGGGTGCTCGTCTTCGCGTTGACGCCGCGGCAAGCAGGGTCATTTTGGAAGCGAGGGATGTCCACCGGCCCTTCGACACAAGGCCAGCCAAAGTTTGCCCCTGGTGTTGCGATCATGAGCGACTCATAGGTGTTCCAGCCCACATCGCCCACGTAGGGCAACCCAGTCTCTGGGTGGAGCGCGAAGCGGAAAGGATTGCGAAAGCCATACGCCCAGACGCGCGAGCGCGCGCGCTTTGGGTTTTGAGGATCGAAGAAGGGATTGCCAGGCACGCCCTCGCCTGTGCGCGGGTCAATGCGGATGATCTTGCCTTGCAGGTTGTCAATTGACTGTGCTTTGAGCGCTAGCTCGCCGGGATCCGCCGAGAGCGCGCCTTCGCCCATCGAAGCCCACAGGTAGCCCTGGCGATCGAACTTGATCGTGCCGACGGAGTGGTTCTGCGTGTATGTCCAGTGATCATCCAGCAGAACGAAGGCGCTTTCGGGGTCAGCGACGTCACCCATGACGGTATAGCGCACCAAACGCCCGCGCCGTGGACCGTCAGCGTCCTTTTCATCGCCGGGCGCGTCCCAAGTGTAGAAGAGGTAAATCCAGCCATTCTCGGCAAACTTGGGATCGAGCGCCATGCCGATCAAGCCGCGGTCAATGAAGCTGTTGACTTCTTCAGTGAGGTCAATCAGTGGGCGTGTGTAGGTCACGCCGTCTTTCCACACTTTCACTCGCCCAGCTTTCTCGGCGATGAAGATGCGACCATCGGGGGCAAAGGCAAAGGTGGTGGGCAACTCAAGTCCGCTTACGATCACTTCTGCCTTGAACCCGGGCGGCAACACGTCGAGAGGCGGGCGCGCGCGCGCGGGCGCGGCTAAACCTAGTGAGACAGCGAGGAGCGTAAGAAGGGACAATCGGCGAAGTCGGTTGTGCATGGCGTCCATGGAGAGCGTGTCAACGCGCGATTGACACGTAGACCACGTTATCTGCCCAAGGCGTGCCATCGGCACGTGTCGCCTCGGCGCGTTGCCCTTGAGCGTCGTACCAGCCGAGGCGAAGCTGTGCGGTTGCAGGTGGTAGCGCAAATGCACGCGTTTCCTCGATGACCTCATTTGGTCCCCACAGCGAGGTAGGGTATTCGCCGTCGAACGGCGGTGCGTCCTGCTGCGCGAGGAGCTGCCCTGAAGCGTCTAGAGCGTGGATGAACAAAGTGTAGTCGCCACGAGGCGGGCGGGCGGCATACCACACCAGCCGCACGCGCTGCACGTCGGCTTCCACCTGGTGCAGTTGCATGGCGCGGTCGAAGATGGCGATTGGCGTTGTGGTCGGCGGGGGCATTGGCGAGCCTTCGATCTTCACGCGATCAATCAGCAGCGCACGCTCTGGCGCGTTGCGGATCGGGGCGCGGACTTCATCTTCCATCGCTTCGGTGTGCAGCAATTGCACGCTGATCTGCACTCGGGCTGCGCCTGGGCGCACGGACTCAGGCACGCGGACAGAGTATTCGTCGCGGAAGTAGCGCCCGGGCAGCCAGCGGCGTGTGGCGAAGCGGCCTTGATAGGGAATCGCCCAGCGTTGTGCGATTCGTCCTTCGTCGAGCCGCACCAATTCGATCACGGCGGCATAGCTGCGCTCGGGCATGGCCTGAAGCGCGCCCCAGTAAACCACGACGTTAAGCGTCTCGCCTGGGCGAACGCGGCGCGGCGCAACCTCGGCGTGGATCAGCTCGATGCGATCGTCGAACACAGTGTAGGCGCTGCCGCGCGGCAGGTTGAATGTAGTGATCAGCATCTCGCGGTCAAATAGGGGCGGCAGGGCATAGGCAGGGCGAATCACTGTCAGCGGCGCGCTGGCTGCAAGCGCAAGCAGAGCGGCAATAAGCGCGGCTGCCAACCTCGCGCTTAAGGCTAACCAACCGAGGGTCACGAGCAGCGCGATGGGCAACACGCCCGGCATGAGCAGGCGCGCGTTCTCCGTGCCCACGTAGCGGCTGAGCCAAACACCGAACATCACCGCGAGCACGCCAAGCCAGATGAGCAGGAGTGCAAGCGCTGTGCTGCTGGTGAGCAGTGTGCGCTTGCGCGCGAGCGCAATCCCAAGACCCACTGCTGCGAACGCCAGCGCCGTGAAAAACGCTGCATCCACCCAACTAGGAAAGTGCAGCTCGATGCCAAGGTTGCCCCAAAACGAGGTGAACCACAGCGGCAGCGTGTGCGCTACCTCGAGCGGCGATAGCGGTGGTTTACGTGCCAACGAGGCGTTGGCGCGCTGTACTTGCTCCAAGGCTAACGGATGCCCATAGCTAAATGTGTTCCACACCATCCACCATCCGCTGACGATCACGAGGCCGAGCACCAGCGCAGCGCCGCGTATGAGCCAGGCGCTCAGGCGAGCCTGCGCATTGGGCATGGGCAACGCGAACACTGCGATTAGCGCCGGCACGAGCAAGCCGAGCCCTTGCAGTTTGCTTAGCAGCGCTGCGCCGACCAACGCGCCGAGCACGAAGTAGTCCGCGCGTTTCGGCGTCGCGTGCCTTGCCAAGCGCACGAGCCAGTAGCCTGTCGCCGTCGCCGTCAAGGTGATAGCGATGTCGTTGGTCACTGTGCTGCTGATGCTGATGAACTTCGGGTTGAAAGCAACCAGAGAAGTGGCGATCAGCGCTGCGGGCGCGCGCACGGCAGGCGCGAAGATCAGACGCGCAGTTGCGTACACGAGCAGCAGTGTGAGCGCACCGAGCACGCCAGAAAAGGCGCGCGCTGCGCGCACTGCCCAAACTGCGCCGCGGTAAGGCCACTGCTCGGCGTCGGTGTGCAAATACTGCTGGCGCACGCGCGTGTAGTCCTTACGACCATGCTCGTCAGTGTTGAGTTTGTCGAGGAACCAGTCTGCATTTAAGTTGTCAAGCTCGTCGAGGTTGCTGCGGTCGAACGGCTTAATCACGAGCGCCACCAGCGCGTAGTAAAGCGCCGGCTGAGTCACCTCGTGGAACGCATGGGTGTCGAAGCGTGGCTCAGGGAGCGTGCCGTGTTCCGCGATCCAGTTTGCGTAGTGAAAGTGGGCACCCTCGTCGGGTGCCTCGAAGATCGGCAGGGTGACGTTGTAGATGAGCGACAGCGCGAGAAAAGCGATGGTGATCAGCGCAAGCAGACGCGGTGAATGTGATTCGAGGCGATTCATTGCGTGAGCCATCGGAAGAGGTTACGAGCGTATGTGCGGTTGTCGTGCTGGTCAAGATCGGAGCCGGGACCCGACCCGTTGTGGAAAGTGTTGCGGTCGCACGTGCCTGCCAGCTTGCCGCCGGCGGCGTTCTCGCGCACCCAGGTGCACACTACGCGGTCACCAGGCAGCAGCAGCGCTTGCTCCTCAGGGCGGATGGCGCAGCCGCTGCGCAGGAGCGGCGTGCACGCTGCTAGCACCATCACAGGGTCGCCGAGCACGTGCACGCGCACGATGAACTGACTTGCGCCCTCAACGCCGAAGGCGCGCACGTCTGCAAAGATAGGGTGCGTGGTTTCCACATCGGTGATCACCGTCGCAGGCTGGAAATTATCCGGCAACACCTCAATGCCGAATTGGCGCAGGAAGCGGTTGTCGCTTTCCCAGTTATCTGGCCCGTACTGAAAGTCGGCATAGGTGAGCACCCGCCCGCCGCGCTCGTAGAACGCGGTGAGCGCACTGACTTCTGCCTCGCTGAGCGGACGCCCATTCGAACCGAGCACCACTAGGCGGTACGGCGCGAGGCGCTCTGGGGTGATGGCCGCTTCGCGCGTGAGGATGAACTCGTCCACCTGCAAGCCCAACTCTTGCTCCAGCACCTCGACGCGCAGACGCGAGAAGCTTTCCGGCTTGCTGCCGTCGTCGTACACGCGCGAGTGTGGGTAGCCGCTCTCGGGGATGTGATCGCCGTTGATGAACAGCACGCGCCAGCCTGACGAGAGGGGCTCCTGCTTTGCAGAGTCGCTTTGCACCTGCACGAAGGGCAGGAACACTTGCTGCGTGAGCGTTGCGGGGAGCGTGGTGGGGGCAGCAGTGCTGGGAGTTGGTGATGGCGTTAGTGGATTGCTCAACACGTCGCAGCCGCTCAGCAAAACCCCCGCCACCCAACGCAGCACGTGCTTGACAATGTCAGCCTTTCTCATGCGAGGCTCGACGCCCTATTGTAGCCACGCATGCCACTACAATCCTGACCATGGAGGCAGCACCCACAAACGCCGCTCCAACATCGGCAACGAAGCCGCGCTTAGCGCTCTACATGCAGGACAAACATCCACTAGCCTACGAGCTGGACATGGCAGAGTATGCCGAAGCACATGGCTTCAGCGAGATTTGGCAAGCCGACACGCGCTTGGCGCGCGATTGCATCGTGATGATGAGCGCGTTTCTCACGCGCACCAAGCGCCTACGCATTGGCAGCGGTGTGCTCCCGATCTGGACGCGCAATGCCGCTGTGATCGCTGCCACATGGAGCACAATGTGGGAACTGGGCAAGCAAGTGAGCGGCGATCCTGACGCACCAAGTCGCGTGATGCTCGGGCTAGGTGCATGGTGGGAGCCGATCGCAAGCCGCGTCGGTGTGAAGCGCGAGCGACCGCTCCAAGCCATGCGCGAATATGTCGAGGCGATCCGTCAACTCTTCACCATGGAAGAGGTGACTTACCAGGGTGAATTCGTCAAGCTCGACCGCGTGCGGCTGGATGTGGTGTTTGGGGATACACGCCCGCGCGACATTCCGATTTACATCGGCGCCACTGGTGACAAGATGCTGGAGCTTGCTGGCGAGATTGCAGACGGCGTGGTGCTCAACTACGTGGTGAGCGTGGACTACATTCGGCGCGCTGTGGAGTTGGTCGCCAAAGGCGCAGCCAAAGCGGGCAAGACGCTTGACCAAGTGGATCGACCCGAGCTCATCGTGTGTTCGCTCAGCGACGAAGACCCGCAAGCAGCTTACTTCGAAGCGAAGAAGCTCGTGGCGTATTACCTTGCCACCGAACCTCACATCATGAAAGCGAGCGGCGTGCCCGCGGATCTGATTGCCAAGGTGCAGAGCGTGATGAGCTGGCCTGCAACCGAAGCGGAATACATCGCTGCTGCCAAGCTGATCCCAGACGATGTGCCGCGCATGTTGATGGCGGTGGGCACGAGTGAGGAATGCGTGGCAAAAGTGCGTGAGTACGTAGCTGCAGGCGTGACTTGCCCGATCCTTTACCCGCTCATGGACGATATCAAGGCTGTGGTCGATGCCTTCGCCCAAGCGTTTTAAGGGCGACTAGCGCGCCATGACCTAGTAGACGGGCTGACCATCTCTGCCGCAGCGCCTGACGCAGCACAGGAAGCATCACGGGTAGCCAACGATCGGCATCGGCGGGAGCGAGGTGATGTGCTTCAAAGCGATAGCGCACGTAGTGCTCAGTGAGCTCACGGAGGAGCGGCGCGAGAGCGGGGAACTCGAGGGCAAGCGCCTCGGCTTGCTCGTAAGGTGTGTAGTGAGGGCAGTATAACCCAAGCCAGCTAGCGTAGCGCAGCAAGACTCCATAAGCGCGCATCACTGGCGGCAGCGCTTCTAGACCAACTGTCTCCATCCAGCTCCATCCACGACGCGCGAGCACTACGCTGCCGCTCACGAGCGCAAGCAGCAGTGCTGCGAGTAGCGCGGAGGACGGCGTCGAACGAGACACGGGCGACACGGAGTGGGGAGCAGGAGGGGGCAGAGCAGTAGGCGTCGGCAGTGTAGCGCTCTGCGCAGCGATGAGGGGCGCGGAAGTCGGCGTCGGTTCAGGCGTTGGTGTGGGCTCGGCTTCAGGCAATGTAGCTACCACGTCCTCCATACGAGGGATGGGCGGTTGAGCCGCAGTCGGTTCAAACTCCACCCAACCATACTCGGGGAAGAACACCTCTACCCAAGCATGACTATCGCGCTCTGTGACGCGATAGGTCACGCTGTGCTCTGAGGCTCGCCCGAGGAGCGGCATGCCCTGGGCATAGCCGACCGCGAGCCGTGCCGGCACGCCGAGGCCACGCAGCATCATCACCATTGCCGTCGCATAGTAAGTGCAATAGCCGCGGCGTGCGTGGAACAGCAGATAGTCGCTTGCCTCCGTATCAGGTGGCGGCTCGGGCAGCGCTTCATCGTAGGCGATGTTCTCACGCAGCCAGCGCTCGAGGGCTGTAGCTTTGTCGAAGGGTGTCTCAGACCCGCGCGTGATGTTTGCGGCGAGACCACGCACGCGATCGGGCACTTGTGGGGGAACCTGAAGGTAGCGCTCGACCACCCAGTCAGGATACTGCGTCGAAGCGCGACGCAGCTCGCTCACGCTCGCGCGGCTCAGCGATCCTTCTGCTTCATAGCGCACGCCGGGAGATAAAAGCGATTCTGCGCGCAACTGCACGATCGCTGCCTGCGCTTCGTCCAGCACCTCAATGAGGCGCTGAGCACGGATGCTTGCGCCAAGAGGCTGGGCAGGAGTGAAGAGCGTATCGCTGCTGCGAAAGAGGGTTAGAACAGCGCGCACGCGCTCGCGCGCAGCATATTCGGGGAGGCGCAATGCGGCCTCGGCGCGCAGCAAGGTGCTCGCAGTGTTGCGCCAAGTGCGCCCGTCGTAGCTGTCGTAGCTAGTGGCGCGCCAGTAGTAACGCGCCGGCGGCGCGTTTACCTCCATCACGATCGCCGAGGACAGCGTCCGCGCCCCGCTCAGAGTGAGTGAGTCGGCATGCTGCTCGAGAGGCTGCACTGCTACTGTGCTTCGCCCAGAGGTCTGAAGCATGCTCAGGCGCTGGGTGATGCGCTCGTAGGTCTCGCGCAGAGGACGTAGCACCTCCTCGCGGTCGCTGATGAGCGGTGTGGCGCTCAGACGCCAGCCGAACAAGGCGCTAACGGCTGCAGCGCTCAGGCTTGCGAGCAGCATCCAGCCGCTCAATGAAGCGGGAAGTCCTCGCAAGAGACTGGGCCAGTGTGCTGCGCGCGTTGCGAGGTGGCTTGCGCTGAGCAGCAACAGCGCACCGAAGAGGAACACGCCGAGAAATGGCGCTAGGCTGCGAGCGCCTGCGTAGTAGTAAGCATTGGAGAGCAACATTGCGCCAAGCGGCAGAATGGCATGCCAGGCACGTTGATAGCGCAGCGCTTGCCATGTTGCACTGTAGCCAAGCCCCCACAGCAGCGCTGATAGCACCACCATGAACACCACTGTCTCGCGCGTGATCTCGCCAGCAGCGACGGCGCGCGCCCAGCGCGTAAGTGCCTCACCTAGGTAGAACACGCGCGCGCGCCAGTCGCCCAGGGCGGCGACTTGGGGCTGACTGCCGCCGATCGCCGCAACGACGAACGCGCCATACACCGCGGCGAAGCCGTGCGACACCAGCGGCGAGAACGAGCTGTAAGCAAGGGCAGTGCCTGCCAACACGCTGAGCGCTGCTGCGATAAGCACAGGCGTGGAGCGCGGCTCCCACTCCGCGGCAACAATGCTCCCTGCTGTCGCGGCTTGCATCAGCGCGACTGCGAGAAGGAGCAGTGGGGCTGGGCGGCGCATTGCGCTTTCAGATGTGAATCGGCTGGCCGAGAACGCCGTGCGCGGCTTCCATTAGTGACTCGCTCAGTGTGGGGTGCGCGTGGACGGCGCGCGCGATCTCCTCTGTGGTGAGCTCCGCCGACTTCGCCAACACGAACTCGGGAAGCAGCTCGGTGACGTCAGGGCCGATGCAGTGCACGCCGAGAACCTCGCCATATTTCGCGTCTGCAACCACCTTGATGAAACCATCCGTGTTGTTCAGCGCTAGCGACTTGCTGTTGGCGCGCAGCGGGAACTTGCTCACTTTCACGGCATAGCCGCGTTCGCGCGCTTGAGCCTCGGTTAAGCCCATGCTGGCGACTTGCGGGTGGGTGTAAGTGCAGCGCGGCATCGCTTCGTAGTTCAGCGTCGGCACATGACCATGATACTTGCCCATCGCTGCCGCGATTGCCTCTGCCGCCACAATGCCTTGCGCCGAAGCGACATGTGCGAGGCGCAACTTGCCAGTCACGTCGCCCACGGCGTAAATGCCCGGCACGTTCGTCGCCATGTGCTCGTTGACCTCGATGTAGCCGCCCTGATTCAACGCCACACCCACTTTCTCTAAGCCGATGCCGCTCGTGTTTGGTGTAACGCTCACGGCGACCAACACCCATTCCGCGCTGATCCCGTGGCGTTGCTCGCTGCTGTCCTCATAAAACACGGTGACGTCGCGTTCACCCACTTTGGCGTCCACCACCTTCGCGTTGGCGATGGTCTTAATGCCCATCCGGTTGAACGCGCGCGTGATCTCGGCGCTGATCTCCTCGTCTTCCAGCGGCATGATGCGCGGCAGCGCCTCGAGCACGGTGACCTCCGTGCCGTAGGCGTGAAAGATGTAGGCGAACTCCATGCCGATGGCGCCTGAGCCGATGATCACCATGGACTTCGGCACGCGCTGCACCTCCAACAATTGGCGATAGGTGAACACGCGCACACCGTCTGGTTGCAGGAAGGGCAGTGTCACCGGGCGCGCGCCAGTGGCGATGATCACGTTGCGCGTGGTGAGCTGCTGCTCCTCGGCGCGATGCTCGACAAGCACCGTGTTTGGCGTGATCAACGAGCCTTCGCCTGGGTACACGCGCACGTTGTTCTTCTTCATCAGAAACTCAATGCCGCGCACTAGGCGCGTGCTCACCTCGCGGCTGCGCTTGTAAGCCTTGGCGTAGTCCACGCGCAGGTTGTCGAAGCTGATGCCGTAGGTTTCGCCGTCCTTGACCAGCTCAACGATCTCGGCATTGCGCAGCAGCACCTTGGTCGGGATGCAGCCCCAGTTTAGGCAGATGCCGCCAAGTTGGTCGCGCTCCACGAGGGCGACTTTCAGCCCAAGTTGCGCAGCGCGGATCGCCGCGACGTAGCCGCCTGGACCAGCGCCCAGCACCACCACGTCATAGGCTGGCGCGGCGTTGCTTGCTGAGACGGTAGGAGGTGTAGATGCCATAGTGAGGATTATCGCAAGACTCGCCGCCCAATTTGGAAAACGAAAAATGCGCCTTGCCAAGCGCATTAGCTCAGCAACAGCAAGGCGCAGTCGCTCGAAGCGCAGCTCTAGGGCAAAGTCTGAGGGCTTACTTTGCAGCTCTTGCCGCCCGCAACCCTGCGCGCGAGCTGCGTGATCCGCTCGTCTGGAGACCAGCCAGGTATCTCTAGGGCGATCGTCCCGCGCGGCGAGATCATCACCACATTCGGCACGCCTCTCACTCGGTAGGCGTCTGCGATGGCTTCGCTGTGCTGGCGCACAATGCTGAAGGAGATGCCATGCTGCGCTACAAACTGATTCGCTAGCCCCTCGTCAGCATCCCAAACATTGACGCCAATGAAGATCACGCCGCGCTGCCGCAGCGCGCGGTGCGCTTCGACGATGGAAGGCGCCATGCGTGCGCAATACGGACACCAACTGGCGAAGAAGAATAACACCACCCCGCAGCCTCTCAAAGCGCTAAGCCGCACTTCGCGACCGTTCGTATCCAGCGCTTGAAAGTCGGGAGCTAAGCGTGTGGATTGGGCTGAAACGGGAGCGGCTGCCACAAAGGTGATAGTAGCAGCAAGCGCTACGAGCAGCCCTTTTGCGGACGGCGAAAACACAAAGGATAAGCGAATCATTCGTTGAACCCTCCTGCGCAAGTCGCGCTCTTGGAGTGTAATGGAACGCGCGCGCCAGATCACGACCAACGGCGAAGAAAGTTCTCTGTAGGGCGATTGACGACCTGACGCGAACGATTAAGATTAGGGTGAACCTACAACAAAACCGCGCTGGAGGCAATCATGACCGAGATCGCAACCGTTGCGACCCAGGCACAACAGGTGTTTCATCCTTCCCCAGAGGTGGTAGCGCGTGCGCGCATCAAGGACTGGGAAGCAATGAACGCACAGGCTGCTGCTGATCCCCTCGGCTTTTGGGCTGAGCGTGCCGCTGAGCTGGAGTGGTTTCAGCGCTGGGAGAAAGTGCTCGACGACTCGAATAAGCCGTTCTACAAGTGGTTCGTCGGCGGCAAGTTCAACATCGTGCACAACGCGCTCGACCGCCACATGAAGACGTGGCGCAAGAACAAGGTAGCGTTCATTTGGCAGGGTGAGGATTTCAGTGAGCGCACGATCTCCTATGGAGAGCTGTACCGCGAAGTGAATCGCTTCGCCAATGTGCTCAAGTCGCTAGGGGTGAAGAAAGGCGATCGTGTGACGATCTACATGGGGCGCGTGATCGAGTTGCCGGTGGCAATGCTTGCCTGCGCCAAGATCGGCGCAGTCCACTCTGTGGTATATGGCGGCTTCTCAGTGGAGGCGCTGCGTGGGCGCATCGCCGATTCGCAGAGCAAGGTGCTCGTCACGTGCGATGGCGCGTTTGTCAACGGCAAGGTGGTGGAACTCAAGCGCATTGTGGACGAAGCGCTCGCGCCGGGCGATCTGCCCGTCGAGAAAGTAGTGGTGTACAAGCGCACTGGACGCGAGATCGGCTGGATGGAGGGGCGCGACCACTGGTGGCATGAGCTCATGAAAGATGCGAGCCCAGTGTGCGAGACCGAGGTGATGGACGCGGAAGACCCGCTGTTCATTCTCTACACCTCGGGCTCAACCGGCAAGCCGAAAGCGCTGTTGCACACCCACGGCGGCTACGCAGTGCACACTTACACCACACTGCGCTACGTCTTCGACATTCAGGACGAGGATCGCTACTGGTGCGCTGCTGACCCGGGTTGGATCACTGGGCATTCCTACATCGTCTATGCGCCGCTGATGAACGGCGCTACGAGTATCATCTATGAAGGCGGCCCAGCCTATCCCGAGCCAGATCGCTGGTGGCGCATTGTGGAGCAGTACCGCGTCACCATTCTCTACTGCGCCCCGACAGCGATCCGCGGCTTTATGCGCTTCGGCGAGGAGTGGCCTCGGAAGCACGACCTCAGCAGCTTGCGTTTGCTCGGCAGCGTTGGTGAGCCGATCAATCCAGAAGCGTGGTTGTGGTATTACCACAACATCGGTGGCGGGCGTTGCCCGATCATGGACACGTGGTGGCAGACCGAGACTGGCGGCTTCATGATCACGCCGCTGCCTGTGGTGCCGCTGAAGCCAGGTAGTGCTACGCGCCCCTTCTTCACCATCAAAGCTGAGGTCGTGGATGACCAAGGCAATCCTGTGAAGCCCGGCGAAGAGGGCTACCTCACCATCACCACGCCTTGGCCCGGCATGGCACGCACCATTTTCGGTGACCCTGATCGCTACGTGCAAACGTACTGGTCGCGCTACCCGGGGCGCTACTTCACGGGCGACAGCGCGCGTGTGGACGAGGATGGTTACTTCTGGATCATTGGGCGCGTGGATGATGTGATTAAGGTGAGTGGCTACCGCCTGGGCACTGCCGAGGTCGAGAGCGCGTTGGTCTCTCACCCCGCTGTAGCTGAAGCAGCAGCGATCGGCTTGCCCCACGAGGTGCGTGGCAACGCGATTTACACCTACGTTATCCTGCGCGCTGGCTACGAGGGCACGCCAGAGCTTGCTGAAGAGCTGCGCCAGCACGTCGGAAAAGTGCTTGGACCGATCGCACGCCCCGAGAAAGTTGAGTTCGTCGCCAAGTTGCCTAAGACGCGCAGTGGCAAGATCATGCGTCGTGTATTGAAGGCGCGCGCGCTTGGCTTGCCCGAAGGCGATCTGACCACGCTAGAGGAGTGATGAACGACATGACCGCTGCGGGAGGGTCAGCATGAGCAGCATCACCCGCGAAGCGATTCTTGCTTGGTTGCGTGCTTACGCTGAGGTTATTGCCGAGCAGAAAGACTTCCTTACCCAACTCGATATGGCGATCGGCGATGGCGATCATGGTGCCAACATGCACCGCGGGATGCAAGCTGTGCTGAGCAAGTTAAACGACGTCGCTCAGCAAGACATCGGCAGCATTTTTAGAACTGTCGCCATGACCCTGCTCAGCACTGTGGGCGGTGCGAGCGGTCCTCTGTATGGCACGTTCTTCTTGCAGATGGCGAGCGTCGCTGCTGGGAAGACGGAGTTGACGCCGACGGAGTTCAGCGAAGCACTCAAGCGCGGCATTGATGGCATTGTGGCGCGCGGCAAGGCGGCTCCAGGCGAGAAAACCATGATCGACGCGCTATTGCCAGCATTCGAGGCGTTGAAGTCGAGCCTCGACGCAGGCGTGAGCTTTGCCGAAGCCGTGCGCGCAAGCGCTGCTGCCGCTGCTGCTGGACGCGACGCCACTATCCCCATGGTGGCGAAGAAAGGTCGCGCCAGCTACCTCGGCGAGCGCAGCGCAGGTCACCAAGACCCCGGCGCCACCTCTTCCCATTTGCTGCTAGAGACTGCTGCGCGCACCTTGCCTGGCACGTCCTAATCCTAATGGTTGGGCTGGTGCTCGTTTCGCACAGCCGCGCGCTTGCCGAGGGCGTGGCTGTGTTGGCGCGCGAGATGGGCGGCGAGGTGCCAATTGCGCTCGCGGCTGGGCTTGATGATCCACCTGGCGCAATCGGCACTGACGCCCTGAAAGTGCTCGCAGCGATCGAGCAGGTGTATTCTGACGATGGCGTTGTGATCTTGATGGACCTCGGCAGCGCTGTGCTCAGTGCGGAGACAGCACTTGAATTCCTCGATGAGGATAGGCGCGCGCGTGTGCGGCTGTGCGATGCTCCGTTCGTGGAAGGGGCCATCGCGGCTGCAACCCAAGCGCGCCTCGGCGCTTCGCTTGCTCAGGTAGTTGCTGAAGCAGAGGCTGCAGGACGCAACAAGGTAATCCAGCCCAAGGATGTAGCTGTCTCGTCGGCGCCGGCGCTTGGGAGTGGCGCAGTGCAGAGCGCGCAATTCACGTTGCCCAACCGTCTTGGCATTCACGCGCGACCAGCCGCGCGCATTGTGCAGATGCTCAGCGGGTTGCAAGCTGAAGTCACCTTGCGCAACCTCACGCTCGGCACGGGAGCAGCAAACGCGCGCAGCCTCAACGCCCTCTTGTTGCTTGGCGCACGCCAAGGTCATGTGGTCGAAGTGCAAGCTGTTGGTCCCGACGCAGCGAGGGCGCTTGAGCAACTGCGTGCCTTCTTCGCGGAGAACCTCGGCGATCCACCTGAAGAGGCTATGCCTACTGCAGCGTCTTCCGCGGCTGCGCATGTGCCGCAGGGGGCGCTGCTTGGTGTTGCAGCCGCACCGGGCGTGGCTATCGGAGAAGCACGCTGGGTGCGCCACAGCGTTGTCTCTCAAGAACTCACGCTGTCCAGTGGTGATGCCCAGCAAGAGCTGCAGCGATTGCAGCATGCCTTTGCGCGAGCCCGCACTCGCATCCAAACGCTCATCGCAGATACCACGCGCAAGCACAGCGCGCACGCTGCAGCTATCTTCCAAGCGCAGCTTTTGCTCCTCGAGGAGCCCGCGTTCTTCGCAGCGGCTGAGGCGCTTGTTCAAGATGGGGCTTCAGCAGAGCAGGCGGTCCTGCGCTCGGCAGCACAGCTTGCTCAGACTTACGCCCAGTCCGAGGACGCAGTGCTGCGTGCCCGCGCTGCTGATGTGGAAGACGTCGCCCGCCATGTTTTGGTGGAGCTTGGCGCTTCCGGCGCGACAGAGGCGCAAGACGTGGACAGCAGCGTGCCCGTGGTGCTATGCGCTGAGCGTTTCGCGCCTTCTGAGGTGGCGCGTTTGCCGACGAACGTGGTTGCTCTGTGCGCCGTTCAGGATAGCGTGGTCAGTCACGCGGCGATCCTAGCGCGCGCGGCAGGACTACCAGCGGTGTTTGGGATCGGTGAGGCGCTGCGCGAAGTGCACGATCGGCAAACGTTGCTTGTGGATGGGGAAGGCGGGTTTGTGCTTTCGGACCCGCCCGAGGCAGTGCGGCTGGCATACCGCGAGCGCATTGCCGAGCGCGAACAACAACGCCGCCAGGCTGAGCAAGCCGCGCACCTACCGGCAATCACACGTGGCGGCAGACGCGTTGAAGTCGTTGCAAACATTGGCGGTGTAGCAGACGCACAGCGCGCGTTGGAGCAAGGCGCGGAAGGCGTTGGGCTGTTCCGCACCGAGTTCTTGTTCCTCGAGCGTCCTGACCCGCCCTCTGAGGAAGAGCAATACCGTGCATATCGCGAAGTGGCAACCTTGCTCGAGGGGCGGCGGCTCGTTGTGCGCACGTTGGATGTGGGCGGTGATAAGCCGCTGCCTTGGCTCACGCTGCCGAAGGAGAACAATCCGTTTCTTGGGCTGCGCGGCTTGCGGCTTTGCCTTGCGCGCCCAGAGGTGTTCCGCACGCAACTTCGCGCGTTGGCGCGCGTGGCGGCTGAGTTCCCTTTGCATGTGATGTTTCCGATGGTGAGCACGCTCGACGAGTGGCGCGCGGCACGCGCGATGTGGGAAGAAGCTGCGAGGCCGCTCAACGCGCACGCCGCCCTAGGCATCATGGTGGAAACCCCAGCCGCGGCGCTGCAGGCGGAAGCATTTGCGCGCGAGGTGGATTTCTTCTCTATCGGCACTAACGACCTGACCCAATACGTGTTTGCTGCTGAGCGCGGCAATCCAGCCTTAGCGCACTTGAACGACGCATTTCATCCCGCTACCTTGGAGTTGATCGAGCGCGTCTGCCGCGCTGCTCATGCACAGGGTAAGTGGGTTGGTGTGTGTGGCGAGTTGGGCGCTGATGAACGCGCTATCCCTGCTCTTGTCGCCATCGGTGTGGATGAACTCAGCGTGGCACCTGCTGCTGTATCGCGAGTGAAGCAGTGTGTCCGAGCGCTGCCTTAAGGCGTTAGAAGGCGCCCCGCCCGCTGAGCACTGCTGGCACGGTGCGCAGCAAGATGAAGAGATCGAGCCAGAGCGAGTAGTTGCGAATGTAGTAGAGATCGTCCTCAACGTGCTCGTGCATGGGGCGCTCGCTACGTCCATTGATTTGCCACCACCCAGTCATGCCGGGAGGCACAGCGAAGCGACGGCGTTGCCATGGCTGATAGCGCTCGACAAGCCAAGGTAGCTCTGGGCGAGGACCTACCAAACTCATCTCGCCCTTGAGCACGTTGAAAAGCTGAGGCAGCTCGTCAAGGCTGTAACGGCGCAAGATGCGTCCCAACCGCGTTACTCGCGGGTCATCGGGGCGCTTATAGGGAAAGCCATCACCCAGCTGCTGAGGCGCGTTGGCATGCATTGTGCGGAACTTGTACATCTCAAACAAGCGTCCGCCTTCGCCAACACGCTGCTGCTTGATGAGAGCGGGTCCGGGCGAGTCGAGGCGAATCAGCAGCGCGAGCAACACCATGATTGGCGCAGTGAGGATCACCATGACGGAAGCAATCACAAGATCCATCAGCCGCTTGACCACACGCGTCAAACCATCATCCAGTGGGGAATGGCGTAAACGCAGCAAGGGCACACCGTTCACGTTCTCGACGTGCGTCGTAAACCAAGCGAGGTCGAGCACATCGGGCACGAGGCTGATCTGCACAGGTAGCGTCTCAAGCTCAGTCACGAGCTTAAGCAGTTGCTCGTGAGCGCTGCGCGGCAGCGCTATGATGACCTCTGCAACCTCACGCTCCTTAATAAGTTGAGGCAGTTCGTCGTTGGCACCAAGCACGGGAAGCCCATCTGGACATGTGTTTGGAGAGAGCGTGTCGTCCACGAAGCCAATTACCTGCACCATTCTGGGAGCGCCTGCCTGAAGTTGCTGGGCAATTGCGCGTCCCGCGGGGGTTGCGCCTACGATGATGACCGACCAGCGAGCTTTGCTGCGCTTCTGCATTGCCCATCGGAGGAAATGTGCTGTGGTGAGGAACGCGAAATCGAGTGCACCGAAGAGCAAAAACTGCAAGCGGGAGATTTCGCGGAAGCTCAAGTAAAGGGCGCCCGCGAAGAGCAGCAGCGCAGTGGTGATACTTGTTGCCAGCGTGCGCAGCTCCGCGCGCAAAGCAGCATTGCGCGTTGTGTAGAGCCCCTGATGTGCCAGAGTGAAGGACCAGATCAACGCTGCGAGCAGATAGACCGGCCAATCCAGCCAAGCAGCCTTCAGGGGGCGCCCGATGGGCAGCAAGGGGCGCAGCTCGGAAGCCAGCGAGAGTGCTGCTAGTGTGAGCAGCACATCCACTGCCAACGCACTGAGCAGTTGGCTTGGGCGCGTAGGAGACATCATAGAGTTTCAGGCATGCGTTGCCGGTAGAGAGCGCGATCGATTACGCTTGACATTGCCTGAACGTTCAACTGACCGCCGAGGAAGTCGTCAATGCGCGCGAGCTGGGTTTCTGGATTCCTCAGCAGCTCGTTGTAGTGCACGTGTAAGACTTGCATGTTGGGTTGCTGCGCAAGCCATGCCTCCACCTGAGCAAGGTGTCGCTTGAAGGCAGCAGCGAGCATCGTATCCTCGGCTTCATCCACCGCATGTCCCTGTGAGGCAAGCATGGCACGCTGAGAGGCAAGCACTTCGGCGAGGTGCCGATGCATGAAGATCACGCGATAGTGATACTCAGGTGGCAGGTGTGTGAGCAGGGCTGAGATCACCTTGACAGCGCGACCGCGTGCCTCGGCGAGCCAGGCTGTATCTCCCTCGGGCAAGCGCTTCACGCGCTCGAACTCGTAGTAGCCCTTCGGGTTGTTTTGGTCTGGGGCGCGGATATTGTCAGTAAGTGGGGGAATGCCGCCTGCAGCTAACATCGCCATCATCATCGAGGTGCCCGATCGCGGCAATCCAGAGACAACCACAATGGCGTTGCGCAGCGTGCTCGTCGTCATGACGCGCGGGATTGTACGCTGCCGCTTATCATTCAATCCCATGCTTGCCAAAGTGCGCTCGTGTGCTGTGTTCGGCTTGGATGGTTACGTCATCGAAGTTGAGGTGGACTATGCACCCGGGCTTGCTTCCTTCACCGTCGTCGGCTTGCCAGACGCAGCGGTGAAGGAAAGCGCTGAGCGCGTGCGTTCGGCAATTCGCAACAGTGGCTTTCGTTTTCCCACCCAGCGCATCACCGTAAACCTGGCTCCGGCTGACGTGCGTAAAGTTGGTCCAGCCTATGACCTGCCAATCGCGATCGGTGTGCTGATCGCTTCGGGTCAGATGGCGCCGAACGCGCTCGACGAGACACTGGTGGTTGGCGAGCTGGCTCTGGATGGTAACGTGCGCCATGTGCGCGGCGTTTTGCCGATGGTGGCGTTTGCCCGCGCGCAAGGGTTCCGTCGCGTGTGCGTGCCTGAGGCAGACGCTAGCGAAGCTGCCTTGCTGCCCGACATCGAGGTCGTTGCTGTTTCCTCGTTGGGAGAGCTGGTTGCTATGCTGAGCGGGTCACGGCCGCTGCGTGTGGTACCGCACACCACTCATCACCGCGCGCCGCGCGATCTCACGCTAGCTATGCCTCCTACGGACTTCGCAGAGATCAAAGGGCAAGAATCCATCAAGCGCGCGCTTGAAGTAGCTGCAGCCGGCGGGCACAACGTGTTGATGATAGGCAGCCCCGGCGCAGGCAAGACGCTGCTCGCGCGCGCCTTGCCAGGCATTTTGCCCGAGCTTACGCTGGAGGAAGCGCTCGATGTGACACGCATCTACAGCGTGGCTGATCTCCTGCCGCCAGGGCAGCCGCTTGTGCAAGCGCGACCCTTCCGCGCGCCTCATCACACCATCTCGCACGCAGGCATGATCGGCGGCGGGCGCGTGCCACGCCCAGGCGAAGTGAGCCTTGCGCATCGAGGCGTGCTCTTCCTTGACGAGTTGCCCGAGTTCGACGCACGCACATTAGAAGTGTTGCGCCAGCCCATGGAGGATAAGGTTGTGGTGATCAGCCGCGCTGCTGGCACGCTCACTTTCCCTGCAAACTTCCAGCTCGTGGCGGCGATGAACCCCTGCAAGTGTGGCTGGTACGGCGATCCGACGCATCCGTGCACGTGCACGCCAGGGCAGATCAGCCAGTATCAAAAGCGCATCAGCGGCCCCCTGCTAGACCGCATTGATATCCATCTCCACGTCCAGCGCGTGCCCTTCGACAAGCTTGCTGACTTGCGCCCGGGCGAGCCCTCTTCGGTGATCCGCGAGCGAGTGCAACAGGCGCGCGCACGCCAGCTCCACCGCTTCCGAGGCACGCCATTGCTGTGCAATGCGGACATGGGCGTCTCGGAAGTGCGCCAGCATTGCAAGCTCGATGATGCCGGTCACAACCTCATGCGCACAGCCATGAATCAGTTCCAGCTCAGCGCGCGCGCCTTTCATCGCGTCCTCAAGGTGGCGCGCACCATTGCTGACCTAGCAGGCAGCGAGCGCATCACGGTGACGCATCTCGCTGAGGCGCTGCAGTATCGTCAGCAGACGCTTTGGTTTAGCTGAAGCCTAAGCGTGCCAGCAAGCGTGGTCCGAGCACCAGCAGCCCCACCATCACAGCAACACCAGCGCTGAGGAACACAGCGCCAGCCGCACAGTCCTTAGCCGCCTTGGCAAGCGCATGGAACTCAGGTGCTACATGATCCACCACAGCTTCGAGGGCAGTGTTGAGCAGTTCAGCCTGAAGCACTACGCCTATGGTGAGCGCTAAGAGCGCCCACTGGTCGGTGCTCAGCTCGAGCCATGCTCCAGCGGCGAGCACGGCAGCCGTCACCGCTACATGGATGCGGAAGTTGCGCTGCGTGCGCCATGCGTGGGCAATGCCTGCAAAGGCAAAGCGAAACGAAGCCCACACATTCGGCGCGCGCATCGAGCCTCACTGCAATACGCGGCAGATCAAGCCTTTCAAATAGTCGCTCTCGGGGAAGAACAGAGAGACTGGGTGATCGCTTGCCTGCGAGAGCCGCTCCACGATCTGCACCTCGCGCTCTGCCTCAAGCGCTGCGCCCAGCACGCTCTCTTGAAATTTCTTCGCGTCCACAAGCCCAGTGCAAGAGAACGTAGCGAGGATGCCGCCCGGCTTCACCAGTAAGAGCCCAAGGCGGTTGATCTCCTTGTAGGCGCGCGCGGCGCGGCTCACCTGCGAGAAATGATGTGCAAATTTGGGCGGGTCGAGGATCACCACGTCATAGCGCTCGTCGTTGTAGTAACGCGCGCTTAGGTTGTCGAAGGCGTCTTCGCACACCACTTCCCAGCGCTCAGGTTCGAGATTGGGGAAGTTCAGCGTCACGTTATGCTTGGAAAGCTCGAGCGCCTCCGCCGAGACATCCACGTTCACGACGCGACGCGCACCGTTGGCAAGCGCGTAGATGCCGAAAGCGCCAGTGTAGGCGAAGACGTTGAGCACTTCTGCTCCTTTGCAGTAGCGCGCCACGCGCGCGCGGTTGTCGCGCTGGTCAAGATAGAAGCCCGTCTTCTGACCGCCAGCCACGTTGACCCAGAAGCGCAGGTTGCCCTCGCGCACGGCGACCATGGGCTGCTCAATCGGCTCACTCTCCAGCGCGAGCGTTGCCCAACGCGGCAGTCGTCCGCCGAACTCGTAGCGCAAGCGCTCATCATCGCCGTGGATGACGATGTGGCGCGGGTTGAGCAAGGCGCGCAGCTCCGCCAACAACGCCTCCTTCCAGCGCAGAGCTAGCATCGTGCCGAACTCAATCACGATGCAGTCAGCGTATTGATCGGCGATCACGCCTGGCATGCCGTCGCTTTCGCCGTAGATGAGGCGGCGCGCGTTGGTCTCAGCGAGTAGCGGATCTTCGAGACGACGCTGAACAGCAGCGCGCGCGCGTCGGCGCCAAAGCGATTCGTCGACGACCTCGTTTGGGTTCCAGGTGAGCAGCCGAACCGCTGTACGCGATTGCTGGTTGATCACACCGCGCGCCAGCCACTCGCCTGCATTGCTCACTACGTCCACTACATCGCCATCCTTCGGGCGTCCTTGCACCTCCTTGATGGCGTTAGCGAACAGGCGCGGGTGACGTCGCCGAACGGAACGGTCGCGACCGCTCTTCAAGACAATGGTTGGCGTGGTCATAAGCTTCCAAATGCTTTGACAACGACGAGCTGCGAAGCTTGCTCGACGGAGTTGTTTTGTGCTCGCGTGCCAGTGGCTTGCTTCAGCGGATAAAGAAGGAAAGCACCACCATCACCGACAACAGTCCTGCAAAGATCATCAGCGTCGTGCGTAAGTCTTGTAGGACAACGCGATATTCCGCGCGCAAGTGTGTCGCAGTAGTCGAACGCTCAAGCCGTTCGACAGCACGATGTTCCACTGCAGCAGCGTTCTGCACTGGAGTAACGCTTGGGATCGTTGTTTCCGCAGGAACTCGGAACGCCTCAGGAGGCAAATTTGGCACGCGACGTCTCTTCGTCTTCTTGGACATGCGCTCAATAATAAGCATACCACCGTCCTCAACCTTCAAATGTGAATCTCTGCACAACGGATCATGCGTGCCATCCCTGTCGGGTGCCTTGCTCCCTATAATAGCCGCGCATCAGTGCTTGTTTTCCTCATCGGCTATCCTGTTGCCCATAGTCTGAGCGCGGTCATGCACAACGCCGCTTTTCGAGCGCTCGGGCTAGAGGGTTGGCATTACACCTTGCTTGAGACGCCTCCAGAGCAGCTCGCTGCTCACCTTGCGCGGCTGCGTGATGACGAGGTTGCTGGGGCAAACGTGACCATTCCCCACAAGCAGGCAGTGTTGTCTCACCTCGATGCACTGGAGGCGGGAGCACGCGCCATTGGCGCGGTGAACACGATCTTCAAGCGCGACGGCGCGTTGGTCGGCGAGAACACCGACTGGCAAGGGTTTCTTGCCGACTTAGCGCATCACGGCGTGGTGGTGGGCACGGAGACGCGCGCGCTTGTGCTCGGCGCAGGCGGCAGTGCGCGTGCTATCGTACACGCACTGCTGCAGTGTGGGGCGCAAGTGCGCGTGTGGAATCGCACACCTTTGCGTGCCCTTGCCCTCGTAGCAGACTTTGCCCATCCTAACTTATCTCAGGCTCCTCGGATTGACAGCGAGCAAGCACAGTGGGCAACGCTGGTTGTCAACTGCACTGCCGTCGGCATGTGGCCGCACGACGCGCAGACGCCTTGGCGTGAGGATGTGCCCTTCCCGTCGCACGCTGTGCTCTACGATCTCGTCTACCGCCCTAGCGTGACGCGTCTAATGCGGCAAGCGCAGGCAGCCGGCGCACGCGCCATTGGCGGGCTCGGCATGTTAGCCGAACAAGGTGCTGCTGCGTTCGCGCTGTGGACGGGGGTAGAGAAGGAGCGCGTGGTGCCGATCCTGCGGCAGGCATTGCAGGCGCAGCTCGCGCAAAGCCTCGGCTGAGCCTAGTGGTGCGCGTGTGCGCTCACGAACGCGATCCAGTCACCTCCAGGGATTCGCTTTGTGCAGGGCAAATGGGCAGGGTTGCATTCGTACACCCACGCTTCCACCTGCCCGCCGTCGCGGAGCTCCACCGCGCGCCAGCGGCGAAAATAGAGACTGGTCTGCGGCGCTTGAGGATTCCATTCTTCAATCGCGTCTATCTGCTTCAAGGCTGCTGTGCTGATGCGGTAAACCTCTCCGATCACGGCTTCGCCTTCGGGATCGAAGAGCAATCCAGGGAAGTCGCCGAAGTCGTATAGCCAGCCCCGTATCATGCCGAAGCCGAGGAATTGCGCCTCGGGGAACAAACTCGGAAGCGCGCGCACGCCTCCACGTCGCAGCGTGCCGTACACAAACAACGTCTCCACTGTTTTAGAGCTTCAGCCGATGATCGAGATCGGGATGAAGTTGCCCTGCTGTTGGAAGTTGAGGACGCTCACGCGTGCTGCAACCTTACCGGCGATCTCGCGGAAGGCAGCGGCTGCTGCGCTCTCTGGGTAGGCAACTACCACAGGTCGCCCTGTATCGCCGCCGATGCGAATCGCCGGATCGAGAGGCACGCTGCCGAGGAAGGGCACGTTCTTCATCGCTGCTAAGCGCTCACCGCCGCCCTCGCCAAACAGCGCGACGCGCTGCCCTGTGACTGGGTCGGTGTATGGTCCCATGTTCTCCACCACGCCGAGCACGGGCACTTTGAGCTGCTCAAAGGCAGCCAAGCCTTTCAGCGCGTCGCCCATGCTCACCAGTTGAGGCGTAGTGACGATTAGGCCCATCACCCCCTGCACCATTTGCGCGAGCGAAAGTTGGGCGTCGCCTGTGCCCGGGGGCATGTCCACGATGAGGTAATCCAGCTCACCCCATGCCACATCCTGCAGGAACTGCCGAATGGCGGTGTGCAGCATTGGGCCGCGCCACACCAGTGGCGCTTCTGGAGGGTAAATGAAGCCGAGGCTGAAGATCTTAACGCCGTACTTCTCGGGTGGAATCAGCAGCCCATCGCGCTGCTCCACGCTCGGGCGGCTATGACCGCTAGGGAGCAGCTCCGCCATCGGCAAGCCGACCATGAGCGGCACATTTGGGCCGTACACATCGTTATCGAGCAGCCCGACTTTTGCGCCGCTCTGCGCAAGAGCGATGGCGAGGTTCACTGCCACTGTGGATTTGCCCACGCCGCCTTTGCCGGAGGCGACAGCGATGATGTTCTTGATCGGTACATTCAGCGCGCTGCGCACGCGCGCGTTGGCAGCTACGTTGCTCGTCCAACCAATCTCGATTTTGCCGATGCCGGGGATTTTGCTAAGCTCGGCGCGCGTGGCTTTCTCCATCACGTCTTTCAACGGGCACGCTGGTGTTGTAAGCTCGATCTTGAGCGACACGTCGCTGCCGCGAATCTGCACGTCCTTAACCATGCCAAGCGAGACCAAATCGCGGTGCAGCTCGGGCTCGATCACGCGCGAAAGCGCATCCAGCACATCCTTTTCAGAAATTGCCATCGCCTCACATCCTCAACGTCACTAAGTACGCGTGGGCATTCTACAGCACGAGTGCGGTATTATTAGGCGAGCTGGGCCGTTAGCTCAGCCAGGTAGAGCAGGGGACTTTTAATCCTCGTGTCGCAGGTTCGAATCCTGCACGGCTCAATGCACAAGCGAATATTCAGGTGCTACAGGGCGCGTGGTATAACGCGCGTGCCCGTTGGGGAGTAGCCTGCTCTGCGCATTGCAGAGTATGCCCCATCGTCAGTACGGAGCCTCGTAGCTCCCGGTGCGGCATGTGCACGTTTCGTGTGCAGAGGCGAGACCAACCATGACTTGAGCTTGGGTAGAGCTCAGCGCATGGTCGGTCTCGCCTGTTTTTTAACTGACTTAACTGATTCAGCACTGAGGCAATTGAAAACCATGGACGCGATAACCATCGTGCTCTTCGTTGCTGGACTGGCGCTGGCGATTGGGGGCGCTGAGGCGCTGGTGCGCGGCGCGTCGCGGTTGGCAGCGGCGCTGGGCGTCTCGCCGTTGGTCATCGGACTGACTGTGGTGGCTTTTGGCACCAGCTCGCCAGAGCTCGCTGTGAGTGTGCAGTCCTCGCTGCTCGGCTTAAGCGGTGTTTCGCTGGGAAACGTGGTGGGCAGCAATATCTTCAACGTGCTGCTCATCTTAGGGCTCTCGGCATTGGTCGCGCCGCTGACGGTTGCCCAGCAGCTCATTAGGCTAGATGTGCCGCTCATGATCGGCGTTTCGCTGGTGGCGTACTTGTTCGCCCTTGACGGCAACGTGGGGCGCTTTGAGGGTGTGATGCTTTTCGCTGGCATCGTCGCCTACACCGTTTTCCTTATCCTAGAGAGCCGCCGCGAGAGTCGCGATATCGAGAAAGAATACGCCCAAGAGTTTGGCGAGCGGCCGCGCGGAGCTCTGCAGATCCTGATCAACCTTCTGCTAGTGGGAGCAGGCTTGGGCATGCTAGTGATTGGTTCGCGCTGGTTGATTGACGGCGCTGTGGCGATCGCGCGCATGCTTGGCGTAAGCGAGGTGGTAATTGCGCTCACGCTGATCGCTGGCGGCACCTCACTCCCAGAAGTGGCGACTTCGGTCGTGGCGAGCATTCGCGGTGAGCGCGATATCGCTGTTGGCAACATCGTGGGCAGCAACATCTTTAACTTGCTCTCTGTGTTGGGTGTGTCAGCGGCTGTGTCGCCGCACGGCATCGCGGCAACGCCGCAGTTGCTCAGCTTTGACTTCCCCATCATGCTCGCTGTGGCGTTTGCCTGTTTGCCCATCTTCCTCAGCGGCACAATCGCGCGTTGGGAGGGCGCGCTGTTCCTCGCGTACTACGTTGCCTACACGCTTTACCTCGTCTTCTCCGCAACGCAGAACCCGCTGCTGCCAAGCTACAACACATTCATGCTCTCAGTGGCGTTGCCGCTGACGGTGATCACGTTGGTGCTGATTGCCGTGCGCACCCTGCGTCAGCAACGCCAGCAAGCCGCTTCGTGACACGATGCTCGGGATGACAACGGTTGTGGTTTCTATCGCTGCGTGCGCCATTGGAGCTTTGCTGAGCGCGCTGTTCGTGCTCGCACCAGTGCGCCGATTGCCCATGCCGGCGGTGGGCTGGCTGCTGGCGCTCGCGCCTGCGGTAGCGTTCGCAAACTTGCTCCTGCTCGCGCCGCGCGTGCTCGCCGGCGAGGTGCTGCACTGGCACATTGCGTGGATGCCGACCTTGGGGTTGAACGCCTCGTTCTACCTCGACGGCTTGAGCCTGCTCTTCGCGTTGCTCGTCAGCGGCATCGGCGTGCTGGTGACGGTATACGCTGGCTACTACTTCGAGGGTCAGGATGGCAGCCGCTTCATGCTTTACTTGCTGCTGTTCATGACCGCGATGATGGGCGTGGTGTTGGCTGGGGACGTGATCACACTATTCGTGTTCTGGGAGGGGACGAGTCTAACTTCGTTTCTGCTGATTGCTTATAAGACCAAGGATCCTGAAGCGCGCAACGGCGCGTTCAAGGCGTTGTTCATCACAGGGAGCGGCGGGATCGCGTTGTTGGCGGGTTTGCTCTTCGTGGCTGCGATTGCGGGCAGCACTGATCTGAGCGTCGTCCTCGAGCAGGGCGACGCGCTGCGTGCGAGCGCTTGGTATCCTGTGATGTTTGGGTTGATCGCGCTCGGGGCTTTTACCAAAAGCGCGCAAGCGCCCTTTCACTTCTGGTTGCCTTCGGCGATGAGCGCGCCCACTCCAGCCAGCACCTACCTTCACGCAGCCACGATGGTGAAGGCAGGCATCTATCTCTTAGCGCGGCTGTATCCAGCGCTGGGCAACACGCCGTTGTGGTTCTGGACATTAGCAAGCGTGGGTGCAGTCACCATGGTGGCCGGCGCTTTGGTTGGGCTGCGCCAGCATGACTGGAAAGCTGTGTTGGCATATTCGACCGTGAGCCAGCTCGGTGCGCTCACCTTGCTGCTGAGCGGTGAGGCGCCTGTTGCCTTCAAGGCGGTTGTGATTGGCATCGCTGCGCACGCGCTGTATAAGGGCGCGATGTTCATGGTGGCTGGCATCGTGGACCACGCCGCTGGCACGCGCGACCTGCGCGAACTTGGGCAACTGGCGCGCCACATGCCGTTTACCTTTGCTGTGGCTTTGGTCGCTGGCTTATCCATGGCAGGCGTGCCGCCTTTATTCGGCTTCTTGGCGAAGGAGACGCTGCTGGTGGCAGGGCTTGATCCCACCTTGCCGGAAGTTATGCGTGTGGTGCTGCCTGCGCTTGCGGTGCTCAGTGGTGCATTGATGCTTGCGCAAGCGGCAACGCTCGTCCTAGATACGTTCATCACAGACGCAGGGGTCGGATTTCTTGCGCCATACAGTGTGGGTAAGCTGTCTCGCGCAAAAGTTGCCCATCAACACACGCCGCATGAAGCCCCTCTCGGCATGGTGCTGATGCCGGCGACCTTAGCGCTGCTCTCACTCGTCATCACAGCGCTGCAGCCTCAGGCGATCGTGGAAGCCCTCGCTCGAGCTGCCTCTGCCGCCTACGGTGTGAAGGTCAAGGTTTCGCTTGAGCTGTTCCACGGCGTGAATGTGCCGTTGGTGCTGAGCGGCGTGGCGATGGTGGGCGGCGTTGGGCTGTTTGCGCTGCGTGCGCGATACCGCGAGCTGCGGCTCCCGCGGCGCTCGATGAACCAGGCTTACGAGGTCGTGATCCTCGCGCTTGATCGCGCTGCTGCCCTCGCAACGCGCACCCAGAGTGGCTACGTACGCACTTATCTCACGGTTATCCTGATCGCGCTGTTTGGCTTGTTCATCATCCTTGGCGCGCCGATGCGCATCTTGGGCACGGCGCTCGCGGATTGGTCGTGGGAACACCTCGTCGGTGTATTGCCGCCGCCGTTGGCAGTGCTGCGCGCATTTAGCTTGCTGCTGGCGGTTGCTGCTGCGTTCGTCGCCGTTGTGATTCGGCGCGACCTGCTCGCGATTTTGGCGCTGATGGCTTCGGGCCTAGCGGTGGCGTTGCTGATTGCGCTAGAGCCCTCGCCTGACGTGGCGCTTGTGCAGGTCATCGTGGACCTGCTCGCAACGCTGATCCTGGTGCTGGCGCTCTCACGCTTGCCGCGCGCGCAGCGCCGCGCTGCAGAAGCGCTCAACGGTCGTGCCCTGCGCGAGGTGGTGCGCAACGGGATCATCGCCGCGCTGGGCGGTTTGACCGTCACGGCGCTCAGCTTGTATGCCTTTGCTTCGCGCCCGCGCGTCTCTCACGTCACGCCGTTCTACGAGGCTAACGCCAAGCCTTTGACTGGCGCTGCAGACATTGTGGGAGCGATCGTGGTGGACTTTCGCGGTTTCGACACGCTGATCGAGATCACCGTGTTTAGCATGGCGGGCATCGGGGTGTATAGCTTGATTCGCCTAGCGATGAAAAAGCGCGAGGTGACCGCAGCGGCGCTGCGCCCATCTCAGGAGTCGCCGGAGTATGAATCCGAAGCCCCGCCTGTGGTGCGCCTGCCCATCAGCATTCGCGGCATTGATGGTGTGCGCACCTCGCCGTTCCTGCGCGCGGTTGCCTACCTGCTGCTGCCACTTGGTGTCGTGTTGGCATTTGTGCAGATGGTATATGGTCACAGCCAACCCGGCGATGGCTTCACTGCGGGTGTGACGCTCAGCTTGGCGGTGGGCTTTTGGTATGTGATTTTCGGCTATGACCAAGCGCGCCTGCGGCTACGCATTATCCGCCCGGGTCTGCTGATCGGCATGGGGCTGCTCACTGTGTTGGTTGGTTCTACGCTGCCAGTATTCCTCGGCGGCACGTTCTTCTCGCACTACAACTTCGGCAAGGCGTTGGGCTTGCCCTTGCCGCAAGGCTTCGACCTCACCACGTCGCTGTTGTTTGAGCTGGCGATCTGTCTTGCGGTGCTTGGCGCTTCGATCTTCATCCTGGACACGCTGGGTCACCCTGAGCGCGATTTGGAGTGAAAGGCGATGGATCTGCTGCGCGCATTGGCAATTGGGGCGCTTTTTGGCATAGGGCTGTATCAGCTCCTGCGCCGCAATGTGATCCGTACGGCGATTGGATTGGTCACCATCTCCAACGCAGTGAATTTGTTCCTGCTCTCGGTTGGTGCCTACGAGGGTGTCGCCGAGGCTTATGCCAAGGCGGTCGGTCAGCGCAGCGACGCGCTGCCTCAGGCGCTGATCCTCACGGCGATCGTGATCAGCATGGGCGGTTTCGCGTTTGTGCTTGCGCTGCTCTACGTGATCTCCACCCGTTACCGCACGAGTGATAACGACGAAGTGAAGGGGTTGCGCGGCTGAGGAAGCACCAACAATGTCGACGAATCTGCTTGCCATCCTCCCCTTCATCGTACCGCTCACGGCGGCAGCGGTTGCCATCTTGCTGCGGCGAAGACCACGCGTGCAGGCGTGGTGGTCATTTGGCGCTGTGCTCGCATCATTTGTGGTGACAACAGCGCTGCTCTGGACGGTGTGGCGCGGCGGGCAGCCGTTGGTGTTCCAAATGGGCGCGTGGGCAGCGCCGTTCGGCATCAGCATCGTTGCCGACCTGCTTTCGGCATTCTTCACCTTCATGACGCAGCTTGTGTTTGTATTCGGCTTCCTCTACGCGCTGGGCGCGAAAGACAAGGCGGTGCAGCACAACACCTTTTATCCTTTGTTCCTCGCGCTACTCACCGGCTTGAGCGGCGGCTTCCTCACGGGGGACATCTTCAACCTGTTTGTGATGGTCGAGCTGGTGGTCATGGCTGGAGTTGTGCTCACCGCGATCAGCGATGACCGCTACGGTCCTGAGGCAGCGTACAAGTATTTTCTGATCAGCACGGTTGCCTCATTCACACTGCTGTTCGGCATTGGCAGTCTGTATGCAAGCTATGGCACACTCAATATGGCTGATCTAGCGCGGCGCATTGCCGAAGACCCCAACCAACCGTTGCTGCCCGCAGCGCTCGTGTTCCTAGCGGTTACCTTTGCTGTGAAGAGCGCAGCCGTGCCGTTTCATTTTTGGCAGCCCGACTTCCACACCGCTTCACCCACTCCGGTCTCGGCAATGCTCTCCTCAGTGGTGGTGAAGCTCGGGGTATATGGCTTCATGCGCCTTACTACGCTGATTGCGCCGCATGCGGAGTGGCTGCGTGTGGCGTTGGTGATGGCTGGGATTGCTGGCGTTGTTTTTGGCGGCTTGGGCGCTGCAGGCACACACAACGTCAAGCGCATGTTCGCCTACTCCACACTGGCGCAGATCGGATTCATCTACGTCGGCGTGGGATGGGGCACACCACAAGCGCTCGCAGCCGCGCTGGTGTTCGCGTTCAACCATGCGCTCGTAAAAAGCGCCATGCTCATGCTCAGTGGCTACCTTGCCAGTCGCGCACCAGTGAAGAGCGCCTCATTCGAGGTCGTGCGCGGCATAGGCAAATACCTGCCCTCTGCAGGTGTAGTGTTCTTCCTTGGGAGCTTAGCGCTGGCAGGCTTGCCGCCGATGAACGGTTTCATCAGCAAGCTGGCATTGTTTCAGAGCGGCATTGCTGCGCTTTCTTCGCTTCGCCCCGAGGAGGCGCTGGGCTATTGGTTGCCGTTGCTGCTGATAGGCGTGGCGGGTATCCTGACGGTGACTTACACCGTGCGTGCGCTGATCAAAATTTGGTGGGAGCCTTTCGAGCCGCGCACGCCTGAGGAGAAAGTCAAACCCTACGGTGATAGTCTTTTGGCGCCCGCGAGCTTGGTGGTGCTATGCTTCGTGCTCGGCATTTGGGCACAACCGCTGCTGCAACTGTCGCAGGATGCAAGTGCTTGGATTGCACAGCCCGAGCGCTACGTCCGCGTCGTGAATCTGGAGGAGGGCGTGCGATGAGCCAATCGAGCGTGCTCGCCTACTTGCGTTTGATTGTGCTGTGCTTCGTGCTGTACTTAGCGATCACCGCGAATCTTGAGCCGGCGAACTGGGCGGCGGGGTTGCTGATGAGCGTGGCGATTGCGCTGATTATCCGCCCCGCCAGTGAGCCGCTATCGCTACGGCGTTTGCCTGCAGCACTGCTCAACCTTGTGGTGTACGTAGCATGGCTGTCGGTGGACATCATCCGCAACGGCATTCGCGTGGCGCGCATTGTGCTCGATCCCCAGCTCCCGATCAAGCCCGGCATTCTCGCCATCAAGAGCGAGATGCGCACTGAGCTGGGCCGCGCGCTTAACGCCCACGCGATCACCGTCACGCCTGGTGAGCAGGTGATAGAGGTTGACGACAACGGCACGCTCTATACGCACTGCCTCGATGTTGAAGCGAGCGCTGCTGGCGCGGAAGAGGCGCAGCGGAAGCGCCAGGCAATGCTGAAGGCGATCTTCGAGTGAGGTGTTCCGATGCAGATGATTTTTTCCTGGGCAGTGGTGGCTTCCATAGGGCTGCACATCCTGCTGATCGCCGTTGCAGTGGTGCGTGTATGGCGCGGAGAAACTGTGCTCGATCGTCTCGTTGCCGCTGACGTGATCGCCACATTAGGGCTAGCGATCTTCGTTCTGCTTGCGCTGTTCAACGACGATGCGCTTTACATGGACCTCGCCTTGGGTTTCGCTGCGCTTTCGTTTGTCAGCACCGTGGCGCTTGCGCGGTATCTCGCCAACAGACAGATGTTCTGAAGGAGGCGCTGTAGAAAGAAATGGAAACACTTTCATACGGATTGAGCACGCTGGCAGTGCTTGTTGGCACGGCGTTCTCGGTGATCGGCATTTTGGGGCTGGTGAGGCTTCCCGATGTTTATGCGCGGATGCACGCCGTGGGCAAGGTGGCGACGTTCGGTGTAGTGCTGCTCACCATCGCCGCCGTGCTGGTGGTGCCATTCGCATGGAGCAAAGGGCTGGTGCTGATCGCGCTGCTCGTGCTCACTGGTCCAGCCACATCACACGCCATCGGTTCGGCAGCGTATCGCCTCGGCATACCTATGAAGCGTGCCTTGCGCGACGACTTGGCGGCACGGCGCTTGCCTGAAGCAGGGGCGTAGGCGCTCAGGTGGTGCAAGACTGCACGGTGCCTTTGCGCATTCCTATCGTGGCGTAGCCACTCAGCGAAGCGAAAGCGGCACTGCATCGAAGCGATCTCTCCCTCTCATGCTCAACGCGGTCACTGAGGCTTCGCGCTGTTGCGTGAGGGTTGGGGTAATACAACACGAAAGCAGGTTAGAGCATGGCATCGGAGTATGCCGATTTCCGCGCTCTGGTTGGCTGCAAGCGCACCCGGAGTGGCGCGCCGAATTGCGTCGGCTGGTGCTGACTGACGAGCTGCTTGAGCTGCCGGCTCTCGTGCTTGATCTTGCGGAGGCGCAGCGGCGCACCGAACAACGCGTTGATACGCTTGCTGCCACTCTGCAAGAGCTCAAGACAACCGTGAACCATTTCCAGCAAACCTTCGGCGCTACTCTCGAAGAGGAAGCCGCCAGCGTGCTCGAAGCTGTGATGCGCGAGAAAGGCTTCCGCGCCCTCGCTCCAGAGACCACCCTTGCCGTAGATGGCGAGATCGATGTGCTGATGCTGTTTGCCGGCCCTGCAGGGCGGCGCATTTGGGCGTTAGTGGAGACCGAGGCGCGCTTGAACCAGCGGGATGTGCGGGCGTGGATACAGCAGGCGCGCGATGCGGCGTGGCAGCAGCGCTTG
>JANWUW010000065.1 GCA_025057935.1 Thermoflexales bacterium | reverse complement strand
AGCCGCCTCCGAGCGATGAGCTGTCCTGCTGAGGGCTTGATCTAACATGCAACTTCGGCGCGAGTGCGAGCAGAAGGACACTCGTCGCAATGCTTGCGCCACTCACAGCCAAACCTACGTAGAAATCAAGCGGGTGATAGCTCAACTCGATGGAGCGTGCGCCTGCTGGAATCGGGACGCCAAGCAGACCCGCGTTGACGGGCACTGTCGGCACAACATTGCCGTCTATCAGCGCAACCCAGTTCCAGTGATACGCCATGCTCAGCACGAGCAGCGCTGGCGCGTCCACGTTCACAGCAACCTTCACGTAACCCGTCGCGGCGTGCCCTTCGACTGCCGCCTCACCGCGACCCTGCAGCACGTCGGTGCCAACGGCGCGCTGAATGCGCGCTCGGTCTTGCGTGAACACGAACGCCGTGCGAAAGACATCGTAGCCAGGCGCGCGCAACGCCTCGAAGATAGCATCGGCGTGCGGAAGGAGGCGCACATCGTCGGCAATCCAAGCGCCGTCGAAGTCGAGCGGCTCCCAGTCGAGGCGATACGTGCTCGCCTCGCCTTGCGGCGTTTGAGTGCGCGCGAGCAAAAACCACGGGATCGTCTCGCCCTCAGGCGTCACCATTGCGCCGCGCCATGTGACGGCGTAGCGTGCGTTGAGCTGGCGAACCATCACACCCTCGGGCGCGCGCTCAAGGTACGCTTTGTAGTGCGCCGGCACGATCGGCGAACCACCGCCTACTTCTTGTTGTCCGAACACGCAAGCATAGTTCAACGGTAAGCCGTAGTGGTTGTAGATTCTTGGGGTCAAACCGCGCCGACGTGAAGCGCTCTCGGCCTCAACGATGGGCTTAAGCAGAGGGCTTGGCGGAAAGGGCTCCGCGAACGGCTGCGTGACGGTGTAACGATTCGCTGTGAAAACGTCGAACACAAGCAGCGCGATCGCCGCCCCACCCCACACTGCGCGCCCTGCTCCTCCCAAATCCGCGCGCCAACGCACCAATGCAGCCGTGCCTGCAAGTCCTATCGCAAGCAAAGCCAAGCGATCGGTCGCTTGCGGCAATGCCTTTGCATCGATCAACTTGCCGCTGATCGCAAGCAGCACGACGAGGAAAAGCGCAAACGCGCCAGCCGACCAGCCGATGAGCCGCTCCCCCCACGCGCGCACGCGGTCGCGCGCTTCCGCCCACAGCGGCGCTAGCAATCGGTTCAGCCCCATCGCTCCCAGCACACTGAGTGCGAATGAGAACAGGAATGCGTGACGCTCCTGCGAGCGGAACAAGCGATACCCCGGCGCTAGCCAATAAGCCACGTCGAACGCAAACGCGTTTCCGCCAAAGCTCAACGCCAGCGCGACCAACGCCAGCCCAGCCCAGATCCATGCCGTGTGCGCGCGCAGTGCTAGGGCAAGCATTGCCATGAGCAACGCCACAACGCCGACGTAGAGAGGTTGGAAGAAGTTGGTCACCCCAGCGAGAAGAACGAGGGAAAGGTCGTGTAAGGGAAAACCATGCGCGCTATGCTCGTAGGGTATTGAGGCGCGGCTCGAGGCAAGCATGTAACTCACCGTCGGCCAAGCTTGGGCTGCGCTCAAGCCAACTGCTAAGACAACCACAGCGCCAATGCGAGCCAAGCAACGTTGCAAGCTCAGGCGGCGGAAGCTCCAAGCCAAAAATAGCAGCCCTGCGGCATACAGTGAAAGCATCAGCGTCTGCGGGTGGCCCGCTGTGAACGCCACAGCAACCACCGCAGCGCTGGCAACTGCCCAAACCAACCACACTTGCGACTCGATCAGCTTGCGCAGCGCAAGCAGCAGCCACGGCAGCCATGCAGCCGTCTCCAGGATGCCGGTCTGTAAGATGGGATAGCCAGTGAGGAAGCCGCCGAAGCCGAAAGCCAATGCGCCGAACAGCGCCGCAATGCGCCGCAAGCGCAAGCCGCGCCGCAGAAACACGTAAGTGCCAAGCGCCGCCCACAAAACATGGCTCATCGCCTCCCACTCGAGCGCCTCCAGCGGGTACGCTTCCCAGCCAAGCGCGCGCCCAGCCAGCATCGTCAGCAGCACAGGCGGATACAGCATTTGCGACTGAGGATCAGCTTGGAAGGGGTAGCCTGAGTACAGGCAAGGCTCGAACAAGGGGAAGCGCCCTTCGCGCAGATGGCGAAACGCCACTTGGCGGTAGGCGAGGAATTGCAGCGTGAAGTCGCCGTGCTGAAAAGTAAGGCGTGCTGAAGGATCTGGGGTGAAAATGCGCCAAAAGAAAAGCGCCCAAAGCCCAATCAGCACAAGTGGCGGCGCGAGGGAGACGATCCAGCGCAGCAACAGCTGGCGAAACGATGAGCGCACGTTCATCAGTGGACATGCGCGATCTTATCCGCCCTGCCCGCGTCGCTGTCGCCTGAAGCCCTCCATCTTTGCGCTGCCTATAATCCCGCGCGTGTCACTATCCCTCATGCGCGCAGCGCCTGCGTTAGCTGCGCTCTGCCTGGTGTTGAGCGGATGCGCTGCAAGCAGCGCGCCCAATGAGCCTACTTCCACCCCTCCGCTTCCGACGGCGCGCCCGACGGTCACACCTCGCCCGACGCCAACGCGCATGGCAGCTACCCTGCCACCACCCGCGCAGCCTGTGGCAACGCCAACACCAGTCGTGCATATTGTGCAACCTAACGAGACGCTGCTCGGCATCGCAAACCGCTATGGCGTGAGCCTCGCAGACCTGCTGGCTGCCAATGCCGGCGTTGAGCCGACGCGCCTCCAGATCGGTCAGCGGATCGTCATTCCGCCGCCAGGCGCTGGACGTGTGAGAACGGGCGATGCAGCGCTGCTGCCCTCGCCAACCCCGCTTCCGTACGAGATCCGCGGCTTGAACAGCACGCGCACCCCAGCTGGCAGCCTCGACATCCTCGGCGAAGTTTTCAACCCAGGGCCGAGCGCGATGAACAACGTCAAGGTCTTGGTGTCGCTGCAGGACGCTGCTGGCAATCCTCTTCAAAACGCCATTGTGAGCACGATGCTCGCCGTGATCCCGCCGAATCAAGCCTCGCCGTTCCGCGTGCTTTTCACCGATCCGCCTCCCAACTACGCGCAATTCACTGTGCGCCCCATGCGTGGCGAAGCTGCAGAAGCCGCGCGCTCAGTGGTGCCGCTGCGCGTCGTGCGCGTGGAGGGGCGACCTGAGGGTGCACGGTTTCGCGTGAACGGCGAGCTGACCAACGCGAGCAACGAAACGCCCAGCGCCGTAAACCTATTGGTCACAGTGTATGACGCTGAGCGGCGTGTCGTCGGTTACCGCTACATCGCGCTCAGCAGCGCGCCGCTTCCCCCTGGCGCGAGCTTGCCATTCGATGCCTCGCTCACCGCGTTGACCTCGCAGATCGCCAGCTTCGCGGTCTACGCTGAAGGCGTGCGCTGAGCTTTGCGCGCGCGCTGGGCACGGGGCTTCTTCCCGTTCGCTGCTGCTTCCTCGGCCTCGGCGAGCGGCGCAGGCATGCGCACTAAGGCGAGCGGCAGCACTTCGTCCATGCTGCTGACTTGAACAAAGTTCATCTCGCGGCGAATCCTGCGCGGCACTTCCTCAAGATCGCGCGCGTTCTTCTTCGGCAGGATGAAGGTGCGCACACCAGCCCGATGCGCTGCCATTGCTTTCTCCTTCAGTCCACCAATTGGCAGGACGCGCCCGCGCAGGGTGATCTCGCCGGTCATCGCCACATCGCGCCGCACCGGGATGCGTGTGAGCGCGGAGATCAGCGCTGTCGCCATGGTGATCCCAGCGCTTGGGCCGTCTTTTGCAATGGCGCCTTCTGGGACATGGATGTGAATGTCGCTCTTCTCGAATGTCTTGCGCGCGACGCCTAACATTTGCGCGCGCGAGCGCGCGTAGCTCAGCGCCGCTTTTGCGCTCTCCTGCATCACGTCTCCCAGCTGGCCGGTGAGGATCAGCTCTCCCTTGCCTTCCATCACCGTCGCCTCAACCTGGATAACATCACCGCCTCCCTCGTCCCAAGCCACGCCGAGCGCCATGCCCACCTGATCTTCCGGCTCGAGTTTCACGTAGTCGTAGAGCGGCTGACCCAGCATCTTGTCGAGCATCTTCGGCGTGACCAGTTGCGGATGCCGCTTGCCCTCCGCGACGCGCCGTGCCACTTTACGGCACACGCTTGCGATCGCGCGCTCCAAGTTGCGCACGCCGGCTTCGTAGGTGTACTCGCGGATGATGCGCCTCAGCGCGCCCTCGCTAAAGGTGAGCTTAGCTTGCCCTAGCCCGTTCTCGCTCATCTGGCGCGGGATGAGAAAGCGGCGCGCAATTTGCACCTTCTCCTCCTCGATGTAGCCGCTGAACTCGATGACTTCTAGGCGATCGCGCAGAGCAGGAGGGATGTCGTAGAGCGTGTTCGCCGTGGTGATCCACATCACGTGGCTGAGGTCATACGGCAGGTCGAGGTAATGATCCTCGAATTCAGCATTTTGTTCGGGATCGAGCACTTCAAGCAGCGCTGCGCTTGGGTCGCCACGAAAGTCGAGGCCGAGTTTGTCGATCTCGTCCAGCACGAACACGGGGTTGACCACGCCTGCGCGGCGCATGGTTTGCAGAATGCGACCAGGGAGCGCACCAACATAGGTGCGGCGATGACCGCGGATCTCCGCTTCGTCGCGCACGCCGCCGAGCGACACGCGCACGAAGCGCCGACCGAGCGCCTCCGCGATGCTGCGCGCCAGCGAGGTTTTGCCTGTGCCAGGCGGTCCGACGAAGCACAAGATCGGCCCGTGCGAGAGGCTGCCGCGCAAGCGGCATACAGCAATGTGCTCCAAGATGCGTTCTTTCGCTTTGGTCAAGCCATAGTGTCGCTGGTTAAGGACGCGCTCAGCGTAGGCTACGTCGAGTCGATCTTCAGTGCGCTCTCTCCAAGGCAGCTCCAACAGCCACTCGATGTAGTCTCGCGTAATGCTCACCTCAGGCGCCATGCTGGGCATTTGCTCAAGGCGCGCGATCTCGTGCTCGACGCGCTTGCGCACCACATCGGGGAGCTGCTTTTGTTCGGCGCGCGCGCGCAATGCGTTCACCTCGCTCACGCTGCTGTCAAGCTGCCCCAGCTCGGCTTGGATCGAGCGCAGTTGCTCACGCAAGTAATACTCACGTTGGCTCTTGTCTACCTCGCTTTGGGCGCGCTCGTGGATGCGATCCTCGAGCTCAAGCACATCGAGCTCGTTGGCGAGGATCGCGGTGAGCTTCTGCAGGCGTTGCTGTGGGTCTATGAGTTCGAGCAGGGCTTGCTGCGTCGCTACATCAATTGGCAGCAGCGGCGCGATGTAGTCCGCAAGGCGGCTCGGCTCGTGAATGTTCAGGGCATATACCAGTGCTTCTTCGGGAATGCGGTCGCTGAGGTTAACCACGTTCTCAAAGAGCGCCAACACAGCGCGCATGAGCGCTTCAGCCGCTGGACCTTGCGCTGCAGGCTCCTTCAGCACCTGCACACGCGCGACTAGAAATGGAGTGGCTTGCACCCATTCCAGCACGCGCACGCGCGCCCGCCCTTGCACCAGCAAGCTCATCGCGCCGTTGGGCAAGTTCAGCACGCGCCCAATTTGCACGAGTGTGCCGACCTCGTAGAGGTCGGAGGGCAAAGGTTGAATCGTCTCGCGCTTGAGCGCGATCAGCACTGCCTGACCGGCGCCGCGCGCTGCCTCTGCCGCCAGCATGGCGCGCTCGCTGCTGAGCGTGAGCGGCACCACGAGATGCGGGTACACTACGCCATCCTTCAGCGGGATGACTGCCGCTTCGAGCACCTCAGGCAACGGTGGTTGCTCAGCTTCGCTTGCAGGCAGACCAGTGCCGAAGCTGGCGCCCAACATCCAATTCAAGGACGCCCTGTCAGAGACGATCGTCATGCAAGCTCGTCCTCCTCAACGCATGCGAGCGGCACCCCACTCCATTTCGACCACAGCGTGCGCACCCTGCCTGCAAATGCAACGCTGCCGAAGACGCACACAGGCAGCTCGCTTTCAAGCACAAGGCGCACTCCCTCATCCAGCGTCCGCACCTCGGCGTCTGCGCCCAGCGCTCGAGCAGCCTCGCAAAGCGATGCTGCATCGCTTGCGCGCGGATGGTCGAAAGCTGTCATCACCCAGCGCGCGGCAAGTGGTTGCAGCGCGCGAATCATGCCGATTGTGTCCTTATCGCGCAGCGTGCTGAACACGAACACCCAGCGGTTCCCGGGGAAGATTTCGGCGAGTGCGCTAGCCAGCTTCTGTGCGCTATCGGCGTTATGCGCGCTGTCGACCACTAACGGCGGCGCTGTGCGCAGCACCTCGAAACGCGCGGGCCAGTGCACAGCGCGCAGCCCTGCGCGTATAGCGCTCGGCTCGAGCGCGAAGCCACTCTCGCGCAGCGCCGAACGGATCACGTCCAGCGTCGCTACCGCCGTCGCCGCGTTCTCGATCTGGTGCTTGCCCAGCAAGCCGAGCGTGTACTCGCCGTCGAGGTCGTGGTGATGTGCTGCGCCGTTGCCCTCTGCGCTGCGCCACAGCGCGAAGGTCTGCTGCTTTGGCCCAGCAGCGAGGAGCTGCCAACGCCAATCTCGCCCGACCAGCGTGAGCGGGGCTGCCTGTGCCTGCGCGCGCTGCTCGATCACCGCCATTGCTTCAGGATGCTGCGCTTGGCTCACCACAGGCACGCCGGGCTTAATGATGCCGCACTTCTCGCTTGCGATCTCAGTAAGCGTGTGACCGAGCACGTCTTGGTGGTCGTAACTGATGGAGGTGATCACGCTTGCAGCAGGCATGATCACGTTCGTGGCGTCCAAGCGACCGCCCAACCCCACCTCGATCACAGCCCAATCCACCTCGCGCTCAGCAAAGTAGGCGAAACCGAGCGCGGTCGCCGCTTCAAAAGTGGTGACCCCCGGAACGCGCGCAACAGCCTCCCGAAGGCGCGTTGTGAGCGCTGCGAGGGCTTCTTTTGTGATCATTTCGCCGTTCACGCGGATGCGCTCGCGGAAGCTGCTGAGATGCGGTGATGTGTACAAGCCGACGCGCGCGCCGAGCTGCTGCAAACACGCAGCAAGCATGGCGCTGGTTGACCCTTTGCCTTTCGTGCCTGCAACATGGATGGTGCGGTAGCGTTGGTGAGGATTGCCTAGATATGCCAGCAGCGCATTCATGCGTTCGAGGTTTAACATGCGCGCAGCGGCGCGATCCAGCGCGACACGTTCGAAGTTCGTCAGGGAGTAAAGGTAAGCGAGGGCTTCAGCGTAGTTCATCGAGATAGCTTGCGATCATATTATCATCCGCGCACATGCCTGAGCCGTCGCCGAAGGTCTCACTGATCTTCACGGTGCTCAACGAACGAGCAAGCTTGCCCGAACTACTTGACTCGATCGCTGCGCAGACGCGCCGCCCAGACGAAGTTGTGGTGTGCGACGGCGGCAGCACCGACGGCACGCTGGAATTGCTGCGCGCGGAGCAGCGTTTCCCGCTGCGCGTCATCGAGGCGCCCGGCGCGAACATCGCGCGCGGGCGCAATTTGGCAATTCGCGCTGCCGCCCACCCTGTGATCGCTTGCACTGACGCTGGCGTGCGGCTGCACCCGCTATGGCTGGATTGCCTCTGCGCGCACTTCACCGCGCACGACAACGGCTGCATCACGCCCCACGCAGTCGCCGGCTTCTTCGTCTCCGATCCGCGCACCACGTTCGAGGTTGCACTCGGCGCCACTGTGCTGCCCGCCTACGAGGACGTCCGCATTGAGCGCTTCATGCCCTCCTCGCGCTCAGTAGCGTTCACCAAGGCTGCTTGGGAGGCTGTGGGCGGCTATCCTGAGTGGCTGGACTATTGCGAGGACGTGATTTTCGACCTCAAGCTGCGTCGCGCTTTTGGCGAATTTGTCTTTGAGCCATGCGCAGTGGCTTACTACCGCCCGCGCACATCGCTGCGCGCCTTCTTCGTGCAATATTACCGCTATGCGCGCGGCGACGGCAAAGCCAACCTGTTCTTGCGCCGGCACCTCGTGCGCTACAGCACCTACCTTGTCGGCGTCCCGCTGCTGGCGCTTGGCTTTTTGATGGGCGCGCCCAGTGTGAAGGCGCTGAGCGCGGCGCTGTTCCTGCTGGGCGCCGCGGCGTACACGCGCGCGCCTTACCGCCGTTTGCGCCTTCAAGGTGCGCATCTTCCCCCTCTCGAGCGCGCAAAGGCAACAGCATGGGTGCCATTGATCCGTTTGGTTGGCGATCTCGCCAAGATGTTGGGTTACCCAGCTGGCGTGTGGTGGCGACTCCGACACCAGCACCAGATCAGCGCGTAGCTGCTTCGCCCCCCTGCGTGCGGTGCTCGCGCGGAATCACGATCGCTGGCGCGCTGCTGTACTCAGACCACCAGTCCTTGCGCGAGCGCGGGTCCATGAACATGCCAGTGTCGCGGATGGCAACGGTGACATAGCCGTGCCGCGCGGTGCCGATGCGTTGATTGTTGCGCACCGCAGGAAGCTGCCCAGTGGCGCGGCGACCATTGTTGAGCTGCGCGCGATAGAGCGCGACGAGGTTCGGGTCCACACAGAAGTTCATCAGATACACCACGTAGCCGTGCACCACGCTGTCGTTTGCGGTGTAGGCTAACGTCACCTCGTCCTCGTCAGCATAGAGCACCATCGCAACCGTGCCAATCGGGTTGTTGGACACATTGCGCTCGGGGATGTAAATGCCTTCACCTGGTGTCGCTGCGAGATCGAGCGCCGAGACGGGCCAATCGTTGTTCACATCGCCGCGCGCGCCGTATGGCGGCGGACCGCTCTCATTCCAGTTCCAGTCGTAACGGCGATATGCCCTTACGAAAGCAGGGAGACGATTGGGCTCAAAAATGCCCGAGAAGCGGGGCGCGTTGGGATCCGTGCTACCGCCGTATTCCACTAGCTGCAGCGGTTCATTCACGGGCGCATAGCCGAGGATGGAGAGCCGAAAGTCTGGGTTTTCGTCGGTGAGACGATTGTCCTTGTAGTAGCCGCCGACGATGCCGATGAGGTCATAAGTCGCGTTCGACGTCGTTGGGCATTCGGGTGATCGAGCGACGATGGGCAGGTAGAGGAAAAACGATTGGGCTTGCGCTGGTGCGATGAAGGCAAGCGCGCTCAACGTCGCCGCCACAATGCCACTCAATCCGCGCTTTGCAAGCCTTAAGCGCATAGCGCAGAGCATTGTAGCGCGAGGCTGCCCCAATACAATCAAGCCATGCAGCGGACTATTGTCGCGCTGATCGACGACCTCGCCTTCCAGCAGCGCTTAGAAGCGGCTGCCCAAGCGCTAGGCATGCGCGTAGTTTACGCGGACTCGGAAAGGCCAGCGGTAGATTTCCTCGTGCAGCATCAGCCGGCGCTCGTTGTGGTTGACCTGCAGGGACAGCGCGTGGATTGGCGTGCTTGGGTTCTAGCAGCGAAGACGAGCCCAGCCACGCGCCGTGTGCCCATCCTCGCCTTCGGTCCGCACGTGGACATCGCAACGTGGGAAGAGGCGCGCCGTCTTGGCTGCGACGCTCTGATCAGCAACGGCGTGTTCATGCGCGATCCTGTCGCAGCGATCCAGCAACACGCACGTCCTGACCAAAGCGCAGAACTTGCCGAGGAATGCCAAAAGCCGCTGCCTGCGCTCGCGCGCGAAGCAATCGCGCAGTTCAACCGCGGCGAGTATTGGGAGCAGCACGAAACCTTCGAGCATGTGTGGCGCGACACTCACAGCCCTGTGCGCCAGCTCTATCAAGGCATCCTCCAAGTCGGCGTCGCCTATTACCAGGTCCGGCGCCGCAACTACATCGGCGCGCGCAAGATGTTCCAGCGCGCATGGCAGTACCTCAGCGTTTTGCCCGACGTGTGCCAGGGCGTCGACGTGGCACAATTGCGCGCTGACGCGCAAGCCGCATTTGCAGAGCTAGAACGCTTGGGTCCGGAGCGCATCGGCGAGTTCGATCCAGCCCTGCTCAAGCCTGTGCGGCTGATCAACAACGAGGACAACGAGCATGACGACAATTGACTTCAGCGGCAAGATCGCGTTGATCACAGGCAGCGGGCGCGGCATTGGGCGCGCCACAGCGCTGCACTTCGCACGTCTCGGCGCCGACGTTGTGGTGAACTACCTGCGCAAGCAAAGCGCCGCAGAGGAAACAGCACATGCGATTGAGTCCTTGGGGCGCCGCGCGCTGGTGATCAAAGCCGACGTCGGCGATCCTGACGATCTCGATCGGCTGTTTGACACGGTTGAGCGCGAATGGGGCGGTTTGGACTTCTTGATCAACAACGCGGCTTCTGGCTACATCCGCCCGATTGCGGAGCAGCGCGTTAAGGGCTGGGATTGGACGATGAACATCAACGCGCGCGCCGCGTTGTTCGCCTCGCAGCGCGCCGCGCCGATCATGCAGCGCCGCGGCGGCGGCGCGATCGTGAACGTGAGCAGCATCGGCAGCGCGCGCACTTTGCCGGACTACGTGGTGGTCGGCGCCTCAAAAGGCGCGCTGGAGGCAATTACACGTTACTGCGCCGTGGAGTTCGCGCCGCTGAACATCGTGGTCAACGCAGTCGCGCCCGGCATCATCCAGACGGACGCGCTCCAGTTCTTCAAAGATAGCGATCTCATGCTCAAGGTGGCGCTGGAGCGCACGCCTGCCGGGCGCTTGGTGACGCC
>JANWUW010000037.1 GCA_025057935.1 Thermoflexales bacterium | reverse complement strand
ATGAACACCAACCCGGCACGCGTGCTTAACCTTAGCCTAGGCGGACCTAGCCCGTCGTGCAGCACTTCGCTTCAAGCTGCGATTAGCGCTGTGAATGCTGTCGGTGCCGTCGTGGTCGTAGCTGCAGGCAACAGCAACCAGCCGGCTTCAGACTTTCAGCCAGCAAACTGCGCAGGCGTGATCACAGTTGGGGCGACCAATCGCAACGGTGTGCGCACTTGGTACAGCAACTATGGCGCTGCAGTGGATATCAGCGCGCCGGGCGGCGATTCGTTGGGTGCTGTCCTCTCCACAGGGAACGCTGGTTCTACAGCCCCGGGTGCGGATAACTACCAGGGCAAGATTGGCACTAGCATGGCGGCGCCGCACGTCGCTGGCACGGTTGCGCTCATGCTTAGCGTCAAACCATCGCTCAACTATGCGCTTGCGGAGCAACTTTTGCGCGCCACGGCGAAGCCTTTCGGCTCCGGTCACAGTTGCACAGGCAGCACAACATGCGGCGCTGGCATCGTTGATGCACATGCAGCAGTGCTCGCGGCGCAAGGTTTTGCGCCGCGTAGCTTCCTGCCTGTTGTGCTCCATTAAGATGAATCAGTCGCCGCTGCTGAACTTCACTTCTGGCATCGGCAGGTGCTCGGTGCCTAGCTTGCGCCGCAGCATGGGGATCAAGCCGCCAGCTTCAATGATTGCCATCGCGGAGGGGGAGAGTGGCGGAAAGGTGAACACGCGCTGTGGGTCACGCGCGGGCGTGATCGTGCAGCGCGCCACGTCCACAGTGACCACATCGCCTTTGCGAAGGTAATCGGCAGCTTCGGGACAGACGATCGGCAACACGCCATTGTTCACGCAATTGCGGAAGAAAATGCGCGCGAACGACTTGGCGATGATCACGCGCACGCCTGCCATCTTGATGGCGACAGCCGCTTGCTCGCGCGAAGAGCCACAGCCGAAGTTCTTGCCGCCCACGATGATGTCGCCGGGTTGCACGTGCTTGGCGAAGTCTGGGTCTAGGTCTTCGAGGGCATGCGCTGCGAACTGCGAGACGTCAGTGAGGGTGTAGGTGTATTTGCCAGGGAAGATCACGTCGGTGTTCACGTCGTCACCGTACACCCAGCAGCGACCTACGAACTGCATAGCGTGATTGTACGCCTTCCCTGGCAAGATCGGCTGCGCCTTGCTCATTGAGCCTGCACGTCCTCATGTTCTGCTCATGAATAGTCATTTGTGACTATTCAGTGCTAGAATGTGAGCGCATGGAACGCGAGCTGCTGCTTCTCGGCTTGTTGCGCCAAGGTGAGATGCATGGCTACCAGCTCCACGACTTCATCGAGCGCAACTTGGCCTTCTGCACAGATTTGAAGAAGCCAACAGCATACGCATTGTTGGAGCGCATGGCTGCGCGCGGATGGGTGACAGTGCAGGAAGTGCGCGAGGGGCATCGTCCGCCGCGCCGTGTGTATCGCCTCACGTCGGAGGGGGAAGCAGTCTTTCAACGGTTGCTGCGCGATAACCTCGCGCGCTTTGAAGCTGCGAAGACGGGTAGCGACGTTGGGCTTGCCTTTGTGGATGCCTTGCCTCGCGCAGAGGCGTTGCGATTGCTCGAGCAACGCCGTGCAGCGCTCACCGAGCAGCTCGCTGCGTTCCAATCAGCCCCCACGCATGCCGGCAGCTATCAGCTTTTGATTGACCACCAACTGCATTACTTGCGTTCGGAGCTTGCGTGGTTGGACGATGTGTTGGCGCGCATGCGCGCGGGGCGGTTGCGTCTTGTTTCTCCCCGATCCACTCCTAAACCTAAGTCTAAAGAGGCATCGCCATGATAGGCACGCTTATCACCATTCACGGCTTACTTCGCTGGGTCACGGCAGCGTTGGCGCTGCTTGTGATCGCCCGATACGCTTGGGGCTGGCTCGGCAAGCAATCGTTCACAGCAACAGATCGGCAGCTCGGCAGCGCGTTCGCTGTGGCGATCACCGTGCAGTTTGTGCTCGGTGTGGTTAATCTTGTGTTGTTAGCGATCAACGGCGCTTTTCGCCCTGCTGTGCACATCGAGCACGCTTTCTACGGTTTGCTCGCCACTGGGCTCGCGCACAGCCTCCCTGCGCTAAAGCGGTTGCCAGATGCATCGCGTTTTCGCACAGGGCTTTTGCTCACGCTGGTGTCCCTTCTGCTTGTCATCTTCAGCGTGACGCGCCTGCGTGGCAGCTTCTTCTTCGGCATGCTGTGAGAGCAAAGCGCATTCTCGCAAAGCCGTGACAAAGCAGTTGCTCGAACAACAGCAGAAGGGCAGCGAGTTAGGCAAGCTGCTGCCAGTCTTCGTGATCGTGTTGGTGGACTTACTGGGTCTGACGATCATCGTGCCGTTGCTGCCGTTATATGCCGCCTCTTTTGGGGCAACTCCAGTGATGATCGGGCTGTTGGGCGCCGCTTACCCTCTCATGCAGGCGCTGGGCGCGCCGCTGCTCGGTCGGCTTTCCGACCGCCTTGGGCGAAAGCCGATCCTAATGGCTAGCCAGCTTGGCACGTTTGTCAGCTTCATGCTCTTGGGCTTTGCCAACGCGTTGCCTATGCTGTTCGTGGCGCGCATTATCAACGGGCTTTCGGGTGCGAACATTGCGGCTGCGCAGGCGGTGATCACAGACAGCACCTCTGAGGAGAACCGCACGCAGGGGTTAGCTCTGATTGGTGCAGCGTTTGGCATCGGCTTCACGATTGGGCCGCTGCTGGCATTTGCGGCGTTGGCGCTGAGCGGCAACAGCTACCAAGCGCCGGCATTTGCCGCAGCGGCGTTTTCTTTGCTTTCGTTCTTGCTCACCGCGTTTTGGCTGAAGGAGTCGCTCCCTCCTAAGATGCGCGGCAAAGCGAAGCGCGAGGCGCTCTCGTTGCGCGCCGTGGCGCATGCATTGCGTCATCCCGTGATCGGTTTTCTGCTGCTGCTCATGTTCGCGCAGCAGTTCATCTTCGGCGGCATGGAGCACTTGCTGGCGTTGTTCACGCTCAGCCGCCTCGGCTTTGGCGCGCAAATGAACGCTGTGCTGTTTTTGTTCATCGGCTTGATCACGGTGATCATGCTCGGCGGAGTGATCCGTGTGTGGAGCCGACAGCACAGCGACAGGTGGATCATTTCGGTGGGCTTAGCCACGCTGGCGGTTGGGATGTTGCTTGCAGCGTTGACGCCCGAAATCCCGCCGCCATGGTATTCACGCGCAGAGATGCTCGCTGAGCTGCAGCGCTCGGCTGAGCGCGCGCTGCGTGTGGCGCTGCCCTCAGAGGCGCAGAAGGGCTGGCTGGGCATGGCGTGGATCTTTGTGGCGATGATCCCGGCGTCAGTGGGAGGTGCGGTGCTTGCGCCGACGATCAACAGCGCGATCACCAAGCGTGTTGCGCCGACCGAAGTGGGTGGCATGCTGGGAGTCTCGGCAAGTATGGTGAGCTTGGCAAACGCCTCGGCGCCGTTGATTGGCAGCGCCATTTTTCAGCTCATCGGTCCTTCGGCGCCGTTTGCCCTTGGGGGCGTGGTGCTTGTGGTGTTGCTGGTGCTTGTCAACATGCGGCTCACTTCAGCACCAACTTCGACCGTGCCAGTTGACACTCGCTTGGCACACTGATCGTTGTGTTAAGCCGCGCTTCAAGCGCAGTTCACACGATCTTAAGCAGCATGTAGACACTAAGCGCTAGGCGCTTCTTCCAACCTCTACCTCTTCTTGGACGGTCAGCTTGGTGGAATCCTCTTCCCCAGCTGGCTTTTTTCTTTCTACAATCGTGCCCATGACGCTGCGCCTCTACTGGCAGGACGCCTATCAGCGCACCTTCGAAGCGCGCGTGCTGCAGCGCCTCACACACAAGGGTTATCCTGCGGTAGTGCTCGACCAAACGGCGTTTTATCCCACCGCCGGCGGGCAGCCGCATGACACCGGCAAGTTGAACGGCGTGGAGGTAATTGAGGTGCTCGAACACGGCGATGACATCGTGCACGTCACATCAGCGCCCATCGAGGATGAAGTAGTGCACGGCGCGCTGAATTGGGCGCGGCGCTTCGATCACATGCAGCAGCATAGCGGTCAACACGTTCTCTCGCAGGCGTTCGTGCGCGTCGCGGGTTTGGACACTGTTGCCGTGCATATCGGCAAGGAGGTGTGCACGATTGATCTGCCAACGGCGCAGCTTGCGCCGGAGACTGTCGCGCGGGCGGAGGCTGAGGCGAACGCCGTCGTATGGGAGGACCGCCCTATTCGTGCCTTCATCGTGGACGAAGCCGAGATCGCGCGTTTCCCGTTGCGCCGACCGCCGAAGGTGCGCGGCGCTGTGCGCATCGTCGAGGTGCAGGAGTATGACTGGTCGGCATGCGGCGGCACACACGTGCGCAGCACGGCGCAAATTGGTGCGATCAAGATCGTGCGCGCGGAGAAGCGCGGCAAGGAGACGCGTGTGACGTTCATCTGCGGTCAACGCGCATTTGCCGACTATGTGCAACTGCACCACAACGTGGCCCAGATCATGGAGCGGCTGAGTGCGCCGCGCTATCAGGTAGCCGAGGCTGTGCAGCGCGCGTTGGGCAGCGCCCAACGCATGCGCAAGGCGCTGCAGGAAGCTCGCGTGCGTCTTGCAGCATACGAAGCCGAGGCGTTGTTGGCGCAAGCTGTTCCGTTCAATGGAGGGCGTTGCGTCGTTCACGTCTTTGAAGATCGCGACCCCGAAGAGGTGCGCTTGATCGCGCGTGCAGTGTGCGCGCAGCAACCCACCGTCGCGCTGCTAGGTGTCGCTGGCGAGCAAGGGCAGCTCATCTTCGCGCGCGCCGAGGCGTTACCCCACGTGGATGCAGCGGCTCTGTTGCGACAAGCGCTTGCTGCGCTATTTCCCCAAGGGGGCGTGAAAGGAGGAGGATCGGCGGTGTTTGCTCAGAGCAGCGGCTTCGCTGTTGATCGCGATCGACTGCGGGCTGTGCTTAATGCGCTCGCGGCGCGCTTAAGCATGCCTCTCTGAACGCGCAGTGCAAACCATGCTCACCGAGTGGCTTGTCGCTTCGCCTGCGCCGCGCGCGTTTTTCGAGGCGCTGCCCGACGTCCATCCGCTTACTGCTCAAGTGCTCTACGCGCGCGGCTACTGCGACCCGGAAGCTGTGCGCGCATTCCTAGACCCTCCTGAACCTGCCGCAGTGCGTTTGACCGACCTCGACAGAGCCGTGGCGCGTTTGCTGCGCGCCATTCGCCAGCGCGAGCGCATTGCAATCTACGGCGACTACGACTGCGACGGTGTAAGCGCAGCGGCGCTCATGAGCGAGACGCTCGCAGCGCTCGGCGCCGACGTGCGCGTGCACATCCCACATCGTCTCGAAGAGGGCTATGGGCTGAACGTCGAAGCCATCGAGCGATTGCATGCAGAAGGGGCATCTGTGATCGTCAGTGTGGACTGCGGCGCGCGGGCTTTTGTGGAAGCGGAGCGCGCACGCGCGCTCGGCGTGGACTTGATCATCACCGACCATCACGCGCTGGTTGATGGGCAAGCGCCGCGCGCGTTTGCGATGGTGAATCCGCAGCGCAGCGAGGACGCTGCGTTTGCCGAACTTGCTGGAGTGGGCGTCGCGTTTCAACTTGCTATGCGCTTGCTTGCAGAGGGAGAGGCGCTGGGCTTGCTCCGCGACGCGTGCACGTCAGAAGCGCTGCTCGACCTTGTTGCAGTAGGCACAGTGGCGGATGTAGTGCCGCTGACAGGCGTGAACCGCAGCTTGGTGCGCGCCGGCTTGCAGCGCTTGAACACCGCGCCACGCCTTGGCTTAGCTGCGCTTGTGAGCGCGGCGCGCTTGCCGATGGGCGCTGTGCACGCAGGACATGTGGGCTTTGCCCTTGCACCGCGGTTGAATGCTGCGGGGCGATTGGACACCGCGCTGCACGCTTACGCGCTGTTGGTCGCGCGCGAGCCGGAGCTGGCATCTCAGCTCGCGCAGCAGCTCGACGCGCAGAACGCGGAACGCCAACGCATCACCGATCACGTGAGCCGTGCAGCTGAGCTTCAGGCGCTCGCCGAGGATGCGTCGCCGCCTTTGCTGTTTGCTGCCTCTTCTGAGTTCAACCCGGGCGTGATTGGCTTAGCCGCCCAGCGCCTTGTGGAGCGACATCACGTGCCGGCCGTGGTCGTGCACGTGGATGGCGATCGCGCGCGAGGCTCGTGTCGCAGCGTGGAGGGTTTTCACATCACGCAAGCCCTTGATCACATGCGCGAGCTGTTCGAGAAGCACGGCGGGCACGCCGCTGCGGCAGGATTCACTTTGCCGGCGTCGCGCTTGCCGATGTTGCGACAGCAGCTATATGCGCTCGCTGCAGCCGCGCGACCAGCCGGAGGTTGGAAACGCGTGCTGCGTGCAGAAGCGGCTATCGATCTTTCCGCGCTCGTGCAGCTTGTAGACGTGGACGGGAAGGCAATGCACGATCTCCAGCGGCTTGAGCCGCACGGCGCGGGCAACCCGCGCCCGCTGCTCCTGCTGCACAACGCTGTGGTGCAGCGCGTGCGCCGCTTAGGAGCAGGCGGTGAAGGCGGCGCACTGCATCTGCACCTTCAGTTGCGCGATCGGCGCCGCGTGATTTGGGACGCGGTTGGGTGGCGGCTCGGGCATCGCGCTGATGAGCTGCGCGAGGGCGCGGCCGTGCAGCTCATGGCGCATATCGGCATCACAACGTGGGACGGCGTGCGCCGATTGCAGGTTGAGGTGGTGGACTTCCGGCTATCCTGAGGGCAACACGCGCTTAGCGCGCGCGGTCGCGCAGGCGCTCAAACGCTGGGCGCGGTGAACCATCTTGGCGAATGATGCTATACAACCCGGGGTCGCCGCCGGGCTCGTCGGGGTTCTTCCCGATCTTCTGGATGTAGTCTAGGTTGAAGATCGTCGCCAAGCGCACGTAGCCCAATTCGCGGAAGATGTCCAAGCTACGCATGATCCACGCCGCTTGCTCTTCTTCTGTGTTGTCAAGGGCGAAGTCAAAGCCCGGCGGCGCGTTTTGAACTGGGGTGCCGTCGGCGCGCTTGAGGTTCTCGATCGTTGCCCATCCAAACTCCGTGACGCACATGGGCTTGTTGGTGCGCTGGCGATAGCCCTCGATGGTGCTTAGCAGTGACCACGAATGATGCGGGTTATCGAACGGTCCACGGAAGCGCGCGGTTGGGTCGTTGTAGCCCTCATCCCATCGTTTGTCAGGCGGCATGTTGTAGCCGTTGAGGTGCACGCCGATGCAGTCCACGTAGTCCAACCCGCCGGCGCGGACAAAATCCTCGAGGTAGAGGAAGTCGTCTTGTGCAACGCCGGGCATGTTAAGGCCGGTTGGTGAAGGCGCGGCCATGATGATGATCAGCGCGGGATCGATCTGGCGCATCACAGGCACCACTGAGCGCAGAAAGCTCACGTAGTCCGAGGCTTTCAATTCGCCTGAGGCAACCGTCCACTCCCGGTCGAGGTTAGTTTCGTTGAGCACCTCGATGGCTTGAATGCAGCCCTTGTAGCGCGCTGCGATCAAGCCGAAGAAGCGGATGCCCTCGTTGATGTCTTCGGGCGGGCTCGGGCGATGGTGCGGCTGCTTAGGCGGCGTGACGCGCGTCCACTGCGGCGGCTGCGTGATCGTGGCGACGATGTGCAAGCCCTTTTTGTTGGCATCAGCAACGAAAGCGTCGAACAACTGGAACTGCGTGAGGTTAGGCTTGCCGCGCTCCGGCTCGAACTCGTACCAATTGACCTTGGCGCGCGTCCAGGTGAGCTTGAGCTGTTCCGCCATGATCGAGTTCCAGTAGCCGATGTCGCCCACAGACCAGTTGCTCTGGATGCCGAAGTTGAAGCCTTCGGGCGCAGGGCGAGGGTTCGGGCACACAAAGTCGGGGATGCCTGCCACGCGCCCACGCGGATCCATCGCAGGGGCAGGGGAGGTAGGCTGAGCGGGCGATGGTTGCTGGGGTGCAGGTGGCGCAACAGGCGGCATGGCAGTGGGCTGCGGCGCGAAGATGGTGACCTGAACGACAGCTTTGGTCGGCTGTTCAGGCGCAGTGTCGCTGCCGCAAGCGCTCAATGCGAAGGCTAGCACAAGGCTGCCGATGAAAATACGTTTGGTTAAAGACAACATCGTTGGTGAGGAGGCGAAGACGCGGTTGAAGTGGTTCATCGTGGTTGTGATTCCATAGCGCTGCGCACAGCGTCGCAGGCGGGGCAGGTGTCGTCGGGGCGAATCATAGCGTAGCCGGCGCGTGGGTCTTCGTCAGTGGCGGGGAAGTTCGCGCCGTCCACGTTCCAGATGATAGCAAGGCGCACTTTGCCGCTTTGCTTGGCAAGCGCCACAGCTTTGCCAAGCCATTCCGCTTGGTCGGCAAGCGAAGTGTTGGCAGCAAACGAAAACGCCTGCGGCAGGCGCGGGACGCTCTTCCCAGCAAGATATCCCAGCGCCACAAAGCATACAGGTACGCGGTTGTTGAATGCGCCGGCGTAAAGGCTGAGCACTGGCTGGAAGTACCAACTGTAGTGATATGCACCGACGACGTCAGGAGCATCGGCTCCATTGGTGTATTGCACGCCGAGACAATCCATCGCCTCAGCAGCACCAGCTGCTGACATTTGACTGAGGAAGGCGAATTCTTCGCAACCCTCGCTCTCGCAGCCGCCGAGAAAAAGTCCGCCCGTCTGCGCTAAGCCTGCGCTGATCACGAGCGTTTGTGGGTTAGCTGCCTTGATCGCCGCATAGGCTTGGCGCAGCAACGCTGTGTATTCAGCGCCGTTGATTTGTCCGGCAATCCAGCGCGAAGCATGGTTCGGCTCGCGCCACACCTCGATGGCGTCCACGCCAAGCTGAGCAAGCTGCGCCAAGTGAGCTGTCCACGCTGCGCGATAGCCTTCTTCACGCAGGCGCTTTGGGTCGCCGTAGGCGCGCACCAACACTTTCATGCCGCGCGCCTTAGCCTCGCGAATGAATGACTCTGGTTGCTCGAAGTCTTTCACTTCGGTTGCGACCCAGCTCATGCCCGCGGAGCGCATGCGCGGGATCAGCCGCAGGTCTTGCACGTAGCCGCCCAGCTCGAGCGTCACTGCTGGGGTGTCGGACTGCACTCCGTTCGCATCGTCGATCAGCATCAGCGGATCGACAGGTGGGGCGTCTGTTGAAACAGTGAAGGCGCGCGTGCCGAGCACGATTTCGCGCTCGCTGGCGAACACGGTTTGCACCCTGTACTCGCCGGGGGTCTGCGGCGCCCAAATGCGCACAGTTTCGGCGCTTGGGGAGGCGATGAATTGTTCGCCAGAATCGAGAACTGCGCGGAATTGCGGCTCGCGCGTTGGGATGTTGTCCACAGCTTCGCCACGGCTGAATGCCTCCACGAGCTTCACAACTTCCTCTGAGGGCTTGGGGTCGAGGAAACCACGTAGGACAAGGCTGTGCATGGGGACGCGCTGAATTTGTGCAAGGATGCGCTTGAACTCAGCGGAGGTGATCAGCCACACCGTGCGTTGCACGCCGCGCTCGTCTAGGTAGGAAGCGATGGGCAGGTCGCCTTCCGAGGGCTGCGCAGTGGTGGCGCGTCGTCCTTCCCAGCGGAGCAAGAGCACATCGCCCGGACGCACCGACGGCTGGAGGGGCTGAAGCGTCCCGAAGCGGGTGAGCGCTTCTTGCAAATCCAGCAAGCGCGCGCGTCCGTTCACATCTTGCTCAAGGCTGGTTGCAGGCAAGGCGACTTGAAGCTTGGCAGGGTCAATGCAGCGCCGCGCCCAGCTCAGCACTTGCTCAATCCGCTGTGATGCCAGCGCCGCTGGCTCGGCAGAGAGATCGATCTTGATGCGGTCGGCACTCGCTACCAGGCGCGGCACGTCGTAGCCGCGCACTTTGCAGGGCTTATCAGTTTCCTCGAGGGGCGGAGGAATCACCACGTGCAGGCGTTTTTGTCGCTGCCTGAGCCGAGCAGCAAGTTGCTCGATGAGATCGCTGAAGGCATCGCCAAGCTCGTCATCTACGCCGCGGTAATCCACTTCCAAGGCGGAGTAAGGCGTGTTTGCGATGAGGTTAGCGAGGATAATGCGATGAGATTCGCGGGCTGTTGTGTCGAGAATTGCTTCTCTCAGCAGCGTGCGGTTGAACTCGCCGCGCATGCCCCAGTTGCGCACTGCAAGCGTAGTTTTGCTCGCCTCCTCCGCAGATTCGGGGAGCTTTGCGGACTCGCGCCGCATCACGCGCCCTTGCTCGATTAGGTAAAAGGCGGGCAGCACACGCTCGGTGTGCAGGAGTGTGAGGCTCTGCGTGTTGCCGTTCAGGGGCAGCTCGATGCTGAGCGCCTGCGCGTTCCCTTGCACGTGCACCAGCGCAAGCGCGTCTGGCAGTTGAGTGAGCGAGGCAAGGACTTCGCGCGTTGCAGGTTCGACCTGCGCGCTTAGCCAACGCCATGTGCGCTCGCTGTGGAACCAGCCGTAAAGGTCCAACGTCTGCTCCGCCGAGGAGGGCAAGGCGAGGCGCACGGTGACGCGCCGCGGTGGCGTCCCGCAGCGAGTGACGCGCACGAGCTCGCCCTGAGGGAGGAACATCGGCGAAAGCGCTTCGAGGGCGGCGCGTTCGAAATCGTCGCGGGGGGATCGTGTCCACGAGGCAGGGCTGAACTCCAGACGCACGCCGAAGCCGCCGATCATGTCCTCGGGGCGCACGGTTATCTTGACCCCTCGCGCAGCAACGGTGTCGTTGAAGAGCGTGAACTCTTGGCAGTTGCTCGTGCTGAGCAGCCGCAAGCCAAACGCAAGGGCAATCAGCAGCGCTGCAAGCCCACCCCCTACCGCGAACAGCTTGGCCCAGCCAGCGCGCGTGCGAGGGAGAAGGATCGTTGTTGGAGGCGGCGTGCGCGGCGCACTTTGATTCGAAGATGGGCGCTGGCGCTGCTCATGAATGCGCTCAAGCACACTTGGCTCTTGCGCCGAAGGCGTAGCCGACATTGCTTCGGCTGCTTTGCCTGCCTCTTGCGGCTCGTCCATGCTGCTTTGGTATCTGCTCCCGAGGGAGCGGTGCGCGATTCTAGCATGAGCAACCGAAGCGCCCACCGTGAGAAACGGCTAACTTCTGTTGGCGCGCTGTCGCTTTGCTCCCTCTCGTTTTGAGATGTCATCAGCGCAGCAATGTGCGAAGCAAGATCGTCTGCGTCTGCTATAAATGTCGACAGGCTAATCCCTGCTATGTCATTGCTTGCGCTGCGCGCCAAGCTCGATCGGCTCAGCGAGCAAATCGTGGCACGCTTCCGCGACCGCGCATGGTTTGCTTTGAATCCAGCGATATATGTCCCGGGCGCGATCCCGATCGCAGGTCGCCCAGAGCTTTCGCTGCTTGAGTGGTCGCTAGAAGGTCTTGAGCGCTACCATGCCTCGCTGGGGCGCTACGAAGTTCCCGATCAGCATCCCTTGTTGCTAGAGGTGTTGCAGCCGTCGCCTGTGCAGCGCGCGATCAGCCTGCCGCGCTTGCCCAAAGTGCCGCCCCTGCCGCGCGAAGTGCTCATCCGCTTTTACCTTGACCTGCTGCCGCGTCTGTGTAAACCCGGCGACGACCCGCATGATTACGGCGAGGTCGCCTACACGGATGCCGATCTCCTCGCGCGGCTCAACGAGCGCATATATCTCGGCGCCTTCGTGGCTTACTACAAGCTGGAGCGGGAGCCGCACATTTTGTCGCTGGTTGGGCAACCCGAAGTCTTACGCGCGCACTTGCGTGATCCTGATCGTGAAGCGAATGTGCTGGCGCAAGTTGCTGATGCGGCGCAGCGCTTTGGCTGCCCCACTGCCTTGATGATCGAAGCCTTCGAGTGGATCATGGCGCGCGCGCTAGATCTGCAGGTGTGCTTTTTACAGCATTTCGCTGCCTTGCGCGCCGAGGCGCAATCGGCTGCTCAAGGATGACGCTCTCCACGGCGCTGTTCGTGCCAGCTGTGCCCGAAGTGCGCGAGGTGTCCCTCGCTGAGCACGTCGAGGCTGCCGCGGCAATTGTGATCAAGCAGTTCACGCCGTGGCGTTTGCTGGAGGCGAAGGGGGTCTCTTGGGAGCCAGCACTTGTGCTCGACGCGCCGGCGCTTGTCACGCCGAGTGCGTTGCAGCGGCTGGTGCCGCGCTGCAAAGACATGGGCGAGGTGGTGTATGGCGTCGGCGGTGGGCGCGCAGCGGACGCTGCTAAGTTCGTCGCTCATGCACTAGGGTTGCCTTGGGTGTGCGTGCCAAGCGCGCTGAGCTGCCTTGCATTCTTCACTGCACATGTGGAGCTTTGGACGCTGAACGGCTGGGAGCGCTACGAAGCGGCGCCAGCTACGCTCGTGCTGCTCGACTGGTCGCTGATCAGCGCTGCGCCCCCGCTGTATCGCGCAGCAGGCATTGTTGATGTGCTCAGTCTCATCACTGCATGCGCGTCGTGGCAGCGGAATCCGCACGCGCAGCCCGCCTATGACGCCTCCCTTGCTGATTTGGCGCGGGCTGTGGCGATGCTCGGCGCGCAGCACGCGCGCCTCGCGCACGCTGGCGAAGTGTCGGCGTTGCGCGCGCTGGCGATGGCGCTGGCGCTCACGGCGCAACTAGAGCGCTGGGCGGGTCACACGCACATGCGCATCGGCAAGGAGCATGTGCTTGCGTGGCAGGCGTACCAACTTGCTGAGGGCGCAACATGGCGCGGGGAGCCCGCCCCACCGCGCTTCACGTACGCGCAACTGCTTGCAGCTGGCATCCTTGAGGCAGCGCTGCGTCTTGACCTTGACGCAGCGCTGCTGCGCGAGGCGCTGGGCGCATCAGTTTCGCGCTCGTGATCACCGCGAGCAAGGGCGCCTCTCGACACCCGGCGGCAGATCGGTGGTGTAGATGAACCATGCGCTTCTGACGTAGGGACTTGTCTCGGTCTCGCTGAACCTGAAGGTAGAGTTCCGCCGACACGTGATCGCCGAAATTGCACCTCGCTGCGCGTGCAGAATATAGTCTTTGCTGCAAATCCACTCTGGGTCAAACTGCTCAACAGAAGCGCCCCACACCAAAAGCTGACGTTGGTAGGAATGCGCCCCTTCGGGGTAGTTGAGAACATCGTCAGCGAGGGAGCGTGTGTCGATCGCGAACTGCGCGGTAGCCGCCGCAAGTGTGTAAGCTTGCTCGTCCCATGCCATGGGCGGCAAGGACTGAGCAGCGCGCCAAGCGTTTATCCGGGCAAACAGCGACTCAGCAAGCTCGCGTGAGATCACCGTGCACACAGGTTGCGGGGTCGGGCGCGGCTGCAGTGTCCTGCGCGCGCGGCGTTTGGGCAATGGAGTGGGCTGCGGGGTTGGCTGGGTTTGCTGTGTTGTCTGTGTTGTCTGTGTTGTCTGCGAAGTGCCGTGCTCTTGTGCAGTGGCGACAACGTAGTCGCTACTTACAGCAAGGAAGAACACAAGCGTCAAAGCTGCAACACGCCGTAGCATATTTCAATTGCCTCCCAGTGGACATTGTAGCCTGAAGCCCACTAAGTTGCTCGCAGCAGCACCTGCGTGGAGCAATGCAGGCCGCCGTAGCCTCCGGCGAGCGCTGCGTATGCGGTTTCGTGCACCGTCACTCCGGCGCTGCGGAGGCGCATATGCAGTGCTGCGCCCGCATGGCGCACACCGACCCACTGCTTTGGCGCGAGGGTTAACCCATTGATGCCAAAGCACTGCTGTTCCTCCTTCGACACAGGGATCACTTTGATCCCCTTTTCCTCGAGGTAGCGCGAGAACAGCGTGCTGCGTGTAAGCACATAGCGGAATTGATCGGGAGTGCCCTCAGGCTGGTAAATGTGCACGGCAGGCTCATCCGCGCCATGCAGCCGCGTCTCCAAGCACAGCGCCAAATCGCGGTCGAGCATCGCGAAGTATGTGTCGAGGTGCATCTCGTCGAGTGCGCTGCGCGGATCTTCGACGACCGCGACTTCGACGTAGCCGTAAACGCGCGCCTCGAGGCACTGCTTCACTCCTTCTGCATTGGTGAACAGCCCTTGCCCTTGGAGCACGAAGTCGCCACAAGGGATGAAGTCGCCACCTTCTAGCGTGCCCGGCGGCTGCACACGAAAGATGGGGGTGATGCCCAGCCCCTGCAGGACGTGTTCTGCGATGTCGTTCTCTGCTGCGCGGTCCTCTTGGTCGAGGCGCGTGATCACGCAGCCGCGCGCTGTGGTGATGATTGGGTCGCGCACATAGTAGGCGCTGTGTGCTGGGCGCACGCCGAAGCGCGCGCGCAAGCGGGACCAGCGTGCATCGCTGCCCTGCGCTGGCTCAAGATGAAGCGTTGGGCGTAGCAGAATGAGGTCGGCAAGCGTCTCGGCGTCGAGCTGCGCGATTGCCGAGGTCACTTGCTGCGTAGCCTCAGCGCGCAGCGCGGGGGATACTTCTTCTGCGAACGAGACGTTCACTGCTGCGCGCGCCCACGCGCGCAGCAGGTTTGGGTCTGCGCTGCATAGCACTTCGCGCACATCAATGACCTGCACGCCTAGCGCTTCCATCAGCTGCCGAAAGGCGCGATGCTCAGCTTGACCTTCGCGGAGTGCGAAGGGGTAGAGGAAGCTTGCCGCTTCAGTGTGGAGCAGCGCGAAGAGCGTTTCGATGCGCGGCTCGCACACGAGCACAACGCGCGCAGGCAGCCATTCGGCTGCCTGCTGCGCGACGAACGGAGCCGGAAGCGCGCTCACTTCTGCTTCAGGATCCAAGCGATGGCTTTATCTGCTAACCGGTCGAGCGCGCGCACGCTCATCTCAATGTGCTCGATCTTTGTGTCCTCGATGGGGTTGTGCGAGATGCCGCGCAGGCTTTGCACGAACATCATCACCGTTGGCACCCCGGCGCGCGCGACCTCGGCAGCGTCATGCAGCGGTCCGCTCGGCAACTTGTGTGCCTTGCCCGCGATTTCTACGCATGCCTCGTAGCAGAGTTTCACCAAGTCCTTGTGGAACGGGATCGGCTCGATGCGCCAAATTGTGCTCCACTGCACCTCGCACTTCTCTTCCTTGGCAAAGCGCTTGCTGGCTTTGATCGCGTCGTTGAGCATGCGCTTGAGCTTGCTTGCGTTGAGATGGCGTTGATCGAGCGTGATGTCGCATTCGCCCACCACGGCTGTGGGGATGCCGGGCTTGGTAACGCAACTGCCGACAGTGCAGACGCCGCCGTATTTGTTGGCGATGGAGCGAATCTCCAGCGCAAGCTTGGCGGCTGCGGCGAGCGCGTCGCGGCGCTTGTCCATGGGCGTGCTGCCGCTGTGCGCCGCTTGACCGATGAACTTGATCGCGTGACGCTCGACCCCAACTGTGCCGAGCACCGCACCCAGCGGCAGCTTCATGCTCTCCAGCACTGGACCTTGCTCGATGTGCAGCTCGAGGTAAGCGGCAGCGTTTTTTAGCTCCTTGCGGCTTTTGGTCATTTGGTCAATGTCCACGCCGCAGCGGCGCAGCGCGTCCTCGAGGCGAATGCCGTCTTTGTCGGTGCGGTTGCGCTCAAGGTCTGGGTCGAAGTGACCACTGCATGCGCTGCTGCCGAGCAAGCTGCGCCCGAAGCGCGCGCCTTCTTCGTCCGCCCAATCCACGAGGCGCACTGTGACTGGCGGCTCGCCGTGGTACTCATCGTTGATGCGCCGCAGCACTTCCAGCCCAGCCAGCACGTTCAGGCAGCCATCGAGCCAGCCGCCGTTGGGCACGCTGTCCATGTGCCCGCCGATGATCAGCGCCTTCTTGCTTTTGCCAGGCAGGGTGTACCATGTGTTGCCGGCTTCGTCGTTGTGGACCTCAAGCGGCAGCCCCTTGGCTTTCTCTCGCAGCCACTCGCGTGCTTTGAGCCATGTGTCCGTCCACGCGACGCGCATGGCGCCGCCTGTGTTTGGATCGCTCGTGAGCGCGCGCAATTCTTTGAGTTCTTCGACGGTTCGCTTTGGGTCGAGAGTGCTCATGCAGTTAAGTATGCGGCGAGATGGCGCAAGGCGCAAGCTGCTACACTCCAACGCTGATGTCCGTAGAGGTGATCTTCTTGGGCGTGAGCGCCGCCCTGCCTCATCGTGATACATCGAACGCAGCGTACCTTGTGCGCATTGGCAACGAGCGCATTTTGGTTGATTGTGGTCCGTGCATCTTGCAGCAGCTTGATGCGATTGGAGTCTCGCCTGCTGAGCTGACGCATGTGTTCTTCACGCATCGCCACGGCGATCACACGCTAGGTTACCCCATGCTCATGCTGTGGTATGAGTTGCAGGAAAACCCAGCGCTTGCTCCGCCTACCTTGATCGCCTCGGCGCAGACGTTCGCTGCGCTGGATGCGCTGATGAATACCGCCTTCGGCACTGTCGAAGGCGTGACCGAATCGGCGCCGCGCATTGTGCTCCCTCAGGATGCGCCTGGCGAAGCGCAGATTCACCCTCATATTCGCCTGCGCACCTTTCCGATGCAACACTCAGATTTCGCGCCCGTGCTCGGGTTGCGCATTGAAACGCGCGGACCGTTCGGTGAGCACGCCATTGCCTTCACGGGCGACACCTTGCCCAACCCGAACATCGCGCTGCTTGCACAAGATGCGGATTTGCTCGTGCACGAAGCAACGCTGTGCGCCACGCTCGAGCCGCAGTTCGCCGAGGGCGCTTACGGACACAGCACAGCGCAGAGCGCTGGGCGGAACGCGCGCCTTGCGCGAGCGCGTCGTTTGGCGCTCACGCACATCGAGGCGAGCACGCTTGAGCAGCGCCAGTTGCTGATCGAGGAAGCGCAGCGCGAGTTCGACGGGCCTGTGTTCATCCCAGTGCCTGGGCTGCGGCTGGTGCTTTAGCGCAGCGGCAATCGGCGCAGCCGCAGGCTGTTGCCCACGACGAACAGCGAGCTGAACGCCATCGCGCCCGCCGCGAGGATTGGACCGTATTCCTGGAAGACCCCTAGCGCTGCGGTTGGGATGAGCAACACGTTGTAGAAGAATGCCCAGAACAGGTTTTGGCGCACGCCGCGCAGCGTTTGCTGGGCTAGCCGCACGGCGCGCGCTACGTCGCGCACGTCGTTGTGCACAAGCGTCACGTCGGCGGCTTCGAGCGCGATGTCTGCGCCGCGCGCCATGGCGATCCCCACGTCAGCAGCCGCTAGGGCAGGCGCGTCGTTGATGCCGTCGCCGATCATGGCTAGCGTCCTGCGTTTCCCTTCGCGCTGACGAAGCCCCTCGCGTAGGCGCGCGATGTGCTCTGCCTTGTCGGTGGGCAGCACTTCAGCGATTACTTCATCAATGCCGAGGCGGTGGGCGATGGCTTGCGCAGCTTGCCGGTGGTCGCCTGTGAGCATGATGGTGCGCACGCCCATCGCTCGCAGTGCCGCCAACCCGTCGTGCGCTTCAGGCTTTGGCACGTCCATCAACCCAATCGCGCCTATTGCTTGCCCTTCCACAGCGACGATGGCGATGGTGTGCCCTTCGGCGCGCAGCCGTTGGATTTGCTGCTGCATGGCAGTGTTGAGCGTGACCCCCTGCACGTGCATGAGCATGGCGTTGCCCACAGCGACGCGCACGCGCTGCGTCCCGTCGCGGACGACTGCAATCACACCGCGCCCCGGCAGCGCTTGGAACCAGTCGGGATCGCTCAACGTGAGCCCGCGCGCTTGAGCAGCCGCACAAATCGCATGCGCGAGGGGATGCTCGCTGGCGTGCTCTGCGAGTGCTGCAAGCTGCAACACACGCGCGGGATCTTGTTCACCAAACGCGATGACCGCTTGCACGCTTGGGCGACCTTGGGTGAGGGTGCCAGTTTTGTCGAAGACAGCTACTTTCAAGTAAGCGAGTTGCTCGAGTGCGATGCTGCTCTTGAAGAGCACGCCGTGCTCAGCGCCCTTGCCCATGCCGACCATGATGGCGGTGGGCGTGGCTAAGCCGAGCGCACAAGGACACGCCACGACCAGCACGGCGACGGCGTTGATCAGCGCGCGTTCAGCGTCGCCACCGAGCGTCCACCACGCAACAAGCGTCGCGAGGGCAACGACGATCACTGCCGGCACAAACACTGCTGAGACGCGATCGGCGAGCGTTTGGATGGGGGCCTTGCTGCCTTGTGCCTGTGCAACTAGGCGCACAATCTGCGCCAGCAAAGTTTCCCGTCCGACGCGCGTGGCTTCGTAGCGCAGTGTGCCAGAGAGGTTGAGTGTGCCACCGATCACTATGTCGCCCAGCGTTTTGTCGCGCGGCACGCTTTCGCCGCTGATGGCGCTTTCGTCCACTGTGGAATGCCCGCCGATCACCACCCCATCGGCTGCGATGCGCTCGCCCGGTCGTGTCACGACCACATCGCCAATGCGGATCTGGCTCACGGGCAGCTCTCGCTCCACGCCTTCGCGGATTACATGTGCCGTTTTCGGCGCAAGCTGCATCAGCCTACGCACAGCCTCGCTTGCGCGCCCTTTTGCGCGCGCTTCGAGATACTTGCCCACGCTGATCAGCGCGAGGATCAGCGCGCTGGTCTCAAAGTACACATGCCCCTGCGCCAAGCCCAGCAGCACCGCAAGCGACCACCCAAACGCAGCCGTCGCGCCGAGCGCGACTAGGACGTCCATGTTGGCGGTGCGGTTGCGCAGCGCTTTGAAGGCATGCACGTAGAACGGAAAGCCCGTAAAAACCTGCACAGGTGCAGCAAGCAGAAGCAACAACGCATTGATCAATGCATTCGCGGATGCCGCATGAGCGTGAGCGGGGCTGAAGGATGCGCCGAACAAAGCTTCGAGCACTCCCAAATCGCGGCTCATGCTCAGCGCGAAGGTGGGGAGAGCAAAGATCAAACCAACCAGCGCGCGCCGCCGCCTATCAGCGATCTCTGCAGCCCGTGCAGCATGCTCTGCGCCGATTGGCTCTGCCGAAGTGTCGTCGACGCCCTCAGCGACGTCATAGCCCGCTTTGCGGATCGCTGCTACGATCTCAGCAAGCGCAACTTGCCCAGGACGGTAGCGCACTGAGGCTTGCTCGGTGGCAAGGTTAACGCTTACCTCGGCGACGCCAGGCACGCGCCGCAGAGCGCGCTCAACAGTCAGCGCGCAGTTCGCGCACGTCATACCGAGCACTGGCAGCTCCACTTGCACGCTGTCAGGTGCTGTCTCAGCGATAGCGCTGTCCATCTAGCTCACTCTTGGGGCGGGTAGTTAATCTCGACCAGACAAGCCCGTATTGCCTCCCACGTAGTGCGCTCATCCCACGTAACTGTGACGGTCTTCGTTGCTAGGTCGGCTTGCACAGACTGCACGCCCTCAATGCCGCTCAGGGCGCTCTTGATGGCACGAAGGCACCCTTCGCAGCCGATGGCGGGAATGTGCACGGTGCGCTGGTTCATAGGCTCAATCCTACTCCCAGTTGACTTGCGCGTTTCGCGCTCTTGATCCAAAATTGAGCAAGCCGATGAGCAGAACCTAGGAGAAGGAGGTTAGGTGAGACATGACGACATTAGGAGGATATGCCGACCGCATCGCTCGCATTGATCTCACAACGGGCACGGTGACCTACGAATCCATCCCGGATGACTGGGCACGCAAGTACATCGGTGGGCGTGGTTTGGGCGTCAAATACGTCTTCGAGAATGGACCGCAGGTGGACCCGCTGTCGCCTGACAACATCCTCTGCTTCATGAACGGACCGCTGACTGGCACTGAGGCGAACATGAGCGGGCGCATGGCGATCGTCACCAAGTCGCCGCTGACTGGAACGGTGACCGACAGCCACCATGGCGGATGGAGCGCCGCGCGCTTGCGCTGGGCGGGCTTCGATGGGCTGATCTTCAAGGGCAAAGCGCCCAAGCCGGTGTACGCCTACGTCCACGACGGCAAGGTGGAGCTTCACGACGCATCTGAAATCTGGGGCAAGGGCGTGCATGACACCGTCAAGTACTTCAAGGAGAAGTATGGCGAGAAGGACCTCTCAGTGATCGCCATCGGTCAAGCTGGCGAGAACTTGGTGCGCTTCGCGTGCTGGGTTAACGAGAACGATCGCGCGAGCGGACGCGGCGGCACAGGGTGCGTCGGTGGCAGCAAGAACCTCAAGGCGATCGTGATCAAGGCGGAGAAGCAGATGCCCAAGGCAGCTAACCGCGAGGCTTGGAAGGAAGCGCATCGCCGCGCACTCGAGACCATCATGGCGGAGGAAAACATTACCAGCCCGCGCAAGGGCGGCCTCTCGGTGTATGGCACTAACGTGCTGATGAACATCACCAACGCGATGGGCGCGCTGCCAACCAAGAACAGCCAGCTCACCGCCTTTGGTCCGAAGGCAGAGCACATCAGCGGCGAGTGGGTGAAGGAGAACATCCTCGTGGATGATCCCACCTGTCATGCCTGCCCAGTCGCGTGCAAGAAGGAAGTCGAGGTCAAGACAGGGCCATTTGCTGGCGTGCGCACGGAGAGCTTCGAATACGAGACGGCCTGGGCGCTGGGAGCAAACTGCATGAACGACGACCCCTACGCCATCGCCAAGATGATTCAGATGTGCAACGACTACGGCATCGACACCATCGAGACCGGCAATGTGCTCGCAGTCTACATGGAGATCTGCGACCGTGGCTACAACGGCAAAGAGCCGCTGGCGTGGGGCGACGCGATGGGAATGATCGAGATGATCCGCAAGCTGGTGTTCCGTGAGGGCGTCGGCAATGTGCTCGCCGAGGGCACCGAGCGCACGGCTAAGCACTTTGGTCACCCTGAGCTGGCGATGACAGTCAAGGGCATGGCGATCCCTGCCTACGACCCACGCGGCCTGAAGGGCATGGGCATTGCATACGCCACCAGCAACCGCGGCGCCTGCCACCTGCGCGCTTACACGCCTGCTGCTGAGCTCAACATCATGCCCTATCGCTCACTGCGCGCCGACCCGTTGGAGTGGAAGGGCAAGGGCAAGCTCACGAAGATCTTTCAAGATGTGCACGCTGTCTCTGACTCGCTCGACCTGTGCAAGTTCTCGGCGTTCGCAGAGAGCATGGAGGAATACACGGCGCAGTTCAACGCCATCACTGGCTTGAACTACACGGTCGAGGAGCTGCTGCGCTGCGGCGAGCGCATCTACAACCTCGAGCGCTACTACAACAACTTGGCGGGCTTCCGCGAGGGCAGCGACTACTTGCCTGAGCGCTTCCTCAAAGAGCCCTCGACCATGCCTGGCTCGCAGGGGCATGTCTGCGAACTCGACCTCATGCTCGAGGAGTACTACCAAGAGCGCGGCTGGGTGAACGGCGTGGTGCCGGAATCGAAGCTCAGGGAGCTAGAGATCATCGAGTGACGTTGTGGGGTACCCGAGAACAACGCAACCCGAGCAACGCTAGAGGGGCTAGCCTAAGCTAGCCCCTTTTGTTCGTGTAACGGAGGTAGCAGTGATGCGATGGAAACACTGCCTTGTTGCGCTTGCAATCGCGCTACTTGTGCCGCAGCCGGCATGGGCGCAGCGCGGGGATTGGGAAGTCGTGCCGAACGTCCTGTTGAGCTTCAGTGCTCGCCATTGGCAAATTGATTCAGCCGCCAACCAACTGACGCACAAGCGCTTGCGAGGATGCGCGCTCGCGCAGAATGCTGGTCGTGGGATTCCTGAGGATTGGACTATGCGCGCGGAGCGCATCGCGCGGGGCACGCGCCGCATGGTGCGCACGACTTATCGCGATGCTCGTGGGCGTGTGCAGTTCGCTGTGTATCGCTACACATATCCGCGCAACTTGGGCTACCTGAACGAGGAGGGGATGCTGCTCGCACCGCCAGATGATCTGCGTTTTTGGCTCGCGTGTCGCAGGGCTGCAGAGCAGGTGCTTGCTACAGCAAGGCGTGTGAGGTGACTGGCTGAAACTAGCCGAACGTGGGGTGCTCACAGGGCATTGAGCACTGCTTCAAACTCAGCCGCGACTCGTGATGCATCGAACTGCGCTTCTACGCGTGCACGCCCAGCTTGCCCAAGGGCGTAGCGCAGCCCTGGATCGTCAAGCAAGCGCAGGATGGTCTGCGCCATAGCTGCCTCGTCGGTGGGCTCGATGAGGAAGCCTGTTGCGCCCTCGACCACAATCTCCGGCAATGCTCCATGTGCGAACGCTACTACGGGCTTCTCCATTGCCATTGCCTCGATGTTGACAAGCCCAAACGGCTCTGGATCGCCGGGGTGAACAAAGATGTCCATAGCGCCTATCGCTGGGCGCACGTCGTCGAGATGACCAGTGAAGACGATGTAGCTCGTTAGTCCTAGTTCCTCAGCAAGACAGCGCAGGCGTTGCGGGTAATCTCCGCCCTCGTTGAAGGGTGTACCGCCGACGATCAGCCCGTATACATCAGAGCGTTGCTGGCGTACTTGCGCCAGCACACGCAAGAAGCGCTCTTGTCCCTTCCACGGGCGCAAGCGACCCACCATCCCGATCACCAGAACATCGCTGGGAAGACCAAAAGCAGCGCGCAAGCTTTTGGCATCTGCTTGGGACATGTAGCGTGTTACCTCGATGCCGTTGTGGATAACGCGCACGTTCGTCGTGCAGGGCAGATGGCGCGCCGTCGCAAGGGAATTGGCAATCACCCAGCGCGCGGAGCGACAGAGGACCCGCTTGAGTGTCTGGTCTGCCCACGCGTGCTGTGGACGAGACTCGGAGAGCCAAAAGTCGCGCATGTACCAAATCAATGGAACACCAGCCACGCGCGATGCTAACGCGCCGTATAAAGTCGCACGCACGGTGTTGGTGATCAAGACCACAGCGTCAACACGGCGAGCAAGGCGGGCAAGAGCAAGGCTGTGGCGGATCCAAGCGATGAACGCGCTTGGATTTCGGCGCAGGCGCGGAAAAGAATGCGCGTGCACACTTGCACCGAGAGAAGTTGCCCTTTCAGCTAGCGTCCCAGGCGGACAGGCGAGGTGGGTATGCCAACGAGAAGGGTTGAGGTGCTTGATCAAGAGCAACAAGCTTTGCTCCGCACCGCCAAGTCCTGCGACATGATCGGCAAAGAGCAAAGGCTTAGCCATACTTTTCCCACCACGCCCCGAGGTGCAAGATCGCCCACAGCTCACGCGCGAAGTTTCGTTTTCCTTGCCAGTGGAGCTCTGCCATCTCGCGAATCACCTCGGGGCGAAGAATCTGCCACATCGGTGAGTCACTTGTGAGCATGTTCTTCAGGCGTGGGCGCAGCGCGCCACGCAGCCATGCGCCAATGGGGACCTCGAAGGCGTGCTTCGCTCGCTGCAACACGAGAGGCGGCAGCAGATCAGCAAACGCGCGTCGAAGCAGCGCCTTGCTCTTGCCGCCCGCGCGATGCCAGTGACTCGGGATGCGCGCCACAAGCTCGACAACTTCTCGATCTAAGAAGGGCACGCGCGCCTCTAGGGAGGCGAGCATGGTTGCGCGATCCGCTTTGGTGAGTGGATCGCCCTCAAGCCATATTGCGAGATCGAGTGCCTGAATGGCGCTAGCTAGCGGGAGATGCTCCAGTGAAAGCGCTGGGCTTAGATCGCGTAGAGGCGCGAGGTCGCCGAGGCGTTCTTGCCAGGCAGGTTGATACCACTGTTTGCGCTCCTCGGCCTGGGAGACGCTAGACAAGATGCTTTCTGCGTAGAACGTGCGAAAGTCGGGTGCGAGCAGCGCTTGGATGCGACGGCGTCCGCGCCGACCAGCAAACAAGTGACGCGCCACGCGGCGCAGAGGTTGAGAGACAATCGTTGGAAGCGGCAAGGGGCGCGACCATGCGTACCAGCCGTAACCTTGAAACAGCTCATCAGCACCTTCTCCTGTGAGCACCACAGTGACGTGCTGACGTGTGGAGCGCGCCATCAACCAGGTCGGCAAGGTGGCTGGATCAGCAAAAGGCTCATCGAGGTGTTCCGCCAGCGCCTGCCAATCCTCAACGAGGTTGCTCTCGACGGTGATCTCCGTGTGCACAGTGTTGAAGCGTTCTGCGACTGCACGCGCGTACTGTGATTCGTCAAGGTCGCCCCATCCTGGAAAAGTCACTGTGAACGTGCGCACGCGCTCAGGCGAGACGCGGCTCATCAAGCCGACGATGATGCTGGAGTCGATCCCGCCCGAGAGGAAAGCACCTAAGGGCACGTCGGCAATCATTTGTCGCTGGACTGCCTCTGCCAGCGTTGACCTGATGGCTTCGATCCACTGCTGTTCGGTGAGGTCAGCGTTCGCAGGCGCAAAGTTCAATGACCAGTACCGCTCGATGCGCAGAGGCTCGTCGCTTCCGATGATTAGGCGGTGGCCGGGCGGGAGCTTGCGCGCGCCTGCAAAAATTGTGCGCGGCGAAGGGATGTAGCGCGTTGCCAGAAACCAGTCCAACGCCACCGGGTCAATGGACCGGCTCCAGCCTTCGATGGGCAAGAGAGCCTTCAATTCTGAGGCGAAAGCCACGCCGTCACCGAGAGGGGCGTAGTAAAGCGGCTTGATGCCAAGGTGGTCGCGCGCGAGCAACAGGCGTTGACGCTTGGCATCCCACAAAGCGAAGGCGAACATGCCGTTCAAGCGAGTGGGCAGCGCGTCGCCCCAAGCCTCGTAGCCGTGCACGAGCACCTCGGTGTCGGACTGTGTTGCGAAGCGATGGCCTTGCTGCTCGAGCTCTGCACGCAGCGCGCGGTAGTTGTAGAGCTCGCCGTTGTATA
>JANWUW010000011.1 GCA_025057935.1 Thermoflexales bacterium | reverse complement strand
CGCACTTGGCGCGCGATGTGCGCCATGATCACCAGCGGCGGCTCGCCGCGTGTGAGCAGCGCGTTCGCCTCTTGCCACGTAGCAGCAGCGTTGCGCGCTGCGAGCGCATCGGTGAATCTGAAGATGTTGGCGTTAACCTCTCCTGCGACGAGCAGCTCCACGTCGTTGGCGCTGATTGGGCGGTTGTTGGCAAAGGCGATCAGCTTCTCTAGCTCGTTGTCAATTTTGTGCACCCAGAGCGGCGCTTCTGCTCTGTAGCGATCTTGATCCTTGGGAGAGGGTGGAGGCAGGCGCGCGCAGAGCGCAGCAGCAGCCCTCGGCTCTATTGCACCGCCTTTCCGCGCAGCACGCTCGATCACCCAAGCTTCCGGTTTGCTCGGCAGGTCGAAGCGCTTGTGCACACCGCCAGCTTTCTGTTTAGCGAGCGCCAGCACGGGGTGGTTGTCTGGCAAAGTCTGATCCTCAACGAAGACAAGCAGAGTGCTTGGGGGAAGGTGCGGCAGGTAAGCCAACACAGCCTCGATCTCAGGGGCTCTTTCGCGCTCAGTGGTGCGTTTGTGTTGCGCTTCAGCCTGCGTGAGCCAATTGCGCGCGATCACCAAGCGATAATCGGCAAGAAAGGGTAGCGTGTCGCATGCAGCGATCACAGCGCGTGCAGGTGCCTCGCGTTCGACAACAGTGATGTTGAACGCAGCAACTTCCGGCGCGCCTAGCTTGGCTTTAAGCTGCTCCAGCGCCTCGTCGCGCTCGAGCGTGTTCGGTCCGTGAAAGACGTACCACATCAGATCATGCCAGCAGATTGATACCAAGCATATGCGCGCTGAATGGCTTCGCGCACTGGGCGCGGGTCGAAGCGCAGCTCGCGGCGCGCCTTCGTGTTGTCGAACCAGAATGTCTCAGCCGCAAAGCGCACTTGCTCACCGCTAAGCGGCAGCCGTATGCCGAGCGCACGCGCAACATCCACAAGCGGAGCTATGGTGCGCAGCATTGCGCCGCTCACGTGCCAGCGCGGCGGAGAGCCGCCAACTACTTCGGCTATCACCTCGAAGAGATCGGCATACCACACGTTCTCTGCAGTGAGGATGTAGCGCTCGCCGTCGCGTCCTCGGTCGGCTGCGGCGAGCATCCCAGCACAAACGTCCGCCACGTCCACAACGCTCACGCCGCCAGGTGGCACGATAGGGATGCCGCGCCGACGCGCTGCCTCGACGATCAAGCTGCCGCTGATCAGGTTCGCGTCGCGCGGACCAAAGATCACGGCTGGGTTGACAATCACCACAGATAAGCCCTGCGCCACATACTCTTGACAAACCTGCTCGGCGAGGTGCTTGCTGTAGCCATAGAGGAAGGCGCGCGGTGGCAGGTTGAACCGCGCGTGTTCGTCGAGCGCTTGTCCGAAGGGTGGTTTGCCCAGCGCGGCGCAACTGCTGGTGAACACCACGCGCGAGACGCGAGCCTCGAGCGCAGCATGGAGCACGTTGCGCGTGCCCTCGACGTTCACGCGCAGCATGTGATCAGGGTTGTTGCGCCAGTAGTCTGCCGAAGCAGCAACATGGAACACCACGTCCACGTCGCGCATTGCCTCGCGCAAGCTCTCGCGGTCGAGCACGTCGCCAATTGCCGAATCGAAGCGCAACCCCTCCAGCGCGCGCAGCGAGGACGTGCGCCGGTGCAGCGCGCGGACGCGCCAGCCGCGCTGATTCAGCGCCTCTACCAAATTCGCACCGACGAAGCCACTTGCGCCAGTGACGAGCGCGAGTGTGCGCGGCATGGAGGCTCAACGCGCAGTGTTCACAGCGTCCACGAGCGCTGCCTGCTCGCGGGCGAGCAGCTCTGCGCCGATCAGCGCGCGCGCTTGAAGGATCAGCCGCGCGTTAGTGTCAATCCGCTCGACAGCATCGAACACGGCGTCGAGGTCTTTGCCGATGCAGAATATCCCATGCCACGGCGCGATCACCGCAGCAGCTTGCTTGAGGATGCGCGCCTCTTGCCCGCGCAATGCTGCAGCAACGTGATCGGCAAGCGCCGCGCTGTGCGCCGGCGCAAACGGGATCACTGGGATCACGCCAAACTTCAGCGTGGACTCGAGCACAGGAGGGATCGGCTGGCGAGCTACGGCGAAGACAAGCACGTGTTGCGGGTGCGCATGGATCACTGCTTGCCCCTCAGGGAAATCGCGATAAAGCCGCAGGTGCACTTTGCTCTCGCGCGAGAGTTCGCCCTCGCCGATCAGCTTGTTTCCTCCAAGGTCTACCACGAGCACGTCCTCGGGCTGCAAACGCCAGCGGCGCTTGGAGCCGCTGTAGCGCGGCGTGAGGCAGACAACATCCCCAACGCGCACGCTGATATTGCCGCCAGCGGTGTCGGTGAGGCGGCGCTCGTAGAGCAGGCGCCCGATCTCGGCGATGTGAGCGCGCGCGCGTTCCACGGCTTCGCTCAAGGCAGGAGCTGCGAGCACTTCCGTCATAGGCTTCGATTCTCTCACGTGCTGACTAGCGAAACCCACTGCGCAGAGCGTGCGCGTAAGCAGCGATCCGCTCGGCGCGCAAGGAGCGCTTGTGACCTAGCAACCATTTCAACCCCTCGATGCACAACTCGCGCGCCCATAGCCCTAGCAGCACCCAGCGCAGCAGCTCGGCTTGTGGGCGCCCATGGTGCTTGGCGAAATAGCGCACCTTGCTGGCGTTGAAGTGCACGATGCGCTGCGCGACCGCTTGCCCGCTGCTCTGAGCTTCGTGGTGAATCACCTGCGCCGATGGGCAATACAGCACGCGCCAGCCGCTGCGTTTGAAGCGGCGGCACCAGTCCAGCTCCTCGGAATACATGAAAAAAGTTTGCTCATCGAGCCATCCCACTTCTTGAAGGGCAGCCCATCGCACCAACATCGCGGCGCCGACCACCCAATCCACCTCTGCGGGTTGGTCGTCGGCGAGATCGAGGGCGTAGTAACGAGCCAATAGTGACCGCGGCGCGTGGCGCTGCAGCGGCGTGCTCTCGAAGATCGCTGTGAGCAGCGTGGGGAAGCGCCGCCGAGAGGATTGAAGGCGACCGTCAGGGTAGCGCAGTTGCGGACCGACTACTGCGGCTTGCGGCTGTGCTTCCGCGCAGGCGATGAGCGCATCGAGCGCGCTAGGGGTGACCTCAGTGTCGGGGTTGAGCAGCAACACATAGCGCGGCGCTATCTCGCTCTGCGCGCTCATGGTTTGAATCCAGCGCAATCCATCGTTGTTGCCGCCCGTGAAGCCGCGGTTGGTGGGGTTGGCGATGAGCTGAACCTCGGGGAACTCAGTGCGCACCATATCGGCGCTGCCGTCTGTCGAGGCATTGTCCACTACGATGATCTGCTGAGGGCAGCGTGCGCTTGGGTACGCGCGCAGCGAGGCAAGACACGCGCGCAAACGCTCGCGCACGTTCCAGCTCACGATGAGGATGAACAGCATTCAGTGTGTGCGCGCTAGGGTGTAGTCCACGAGGTCCATCAAAGCATCGCGGTAGGGTGAGGGTGGAAACCCTGTGAGGGCGGCGCGCGCGCGCTGACCCAGTTGCTGCGCCTCCTCGATGGCGCGCTGAATGGCGTCCGAGTGGCGAATGCGCGTGATGATCGCGTCGTAGGCCTCCGGCGCGCAGCGCCCCTGGAGAGCGCACTCCAAACCGTCTTTGCCGTGGGTCTCGATGTAGCAGATGACTGGCAAGGTGATCAAGCCGCGGCGCAGATCGCTGCCCACAGGCTTGCCGACCTCGCGCACGTCGCCAGTGAAGTCGAGCACGTCGTCCATGATCTGGAACGCCAAGCCGAGGTCATGACCGTAGGCGCGCAGTGCCTCGAGTTGGGCTGCGTTTGCTTCGCACAGCACGCCACAGGCAGTAGTGGCGAGGACGAACATGCTCGCGGTCTTGCTATAGATGCGGCGGTAGTAGTCTTCGCGCGTGGCGCGCAGCGCGAAGTCGGTGAACTGCTGTTGCAGCTCGCCTGCGACGATCACGCTCAGCGTGTCGGCGAAGATGCTCATGACGTGCGTGTTCTGGGTGCGCGCGGCGAGGTTGGCAGCGTAAGCGAAAAGGTAATCGCCCGTGAGCACAGTTGCTGCCGGTGTCCACACTGCGTTGAGCGTCTGTGCGCCGCGTCGCATCAGCGAGCCGTCAATGAGGTCATCGTGCACAAGCGTCGCGGTGTGCAACATCTCGACAGCGCTAGCAAGGTCAATGACACGGCGATCGTCGGCGCGGCTGAACAACCCAGCGACGAGCACAGTGATCGCAGGGCGCAGGCGCTTCCCACCTGCGGCGACGATGTGAATGACGGCTTCGCGCAGCGCCTCGGGCTGCAGGTCTGGGAGGTTACGCAACTGAGCCTCGACCTCCACGAGCTGGGATCGCGTGAGGGCGTGCACGCGACTCAAGTCAACGCTGTGACCGTCGCGTGCATACGGCGCAGCCGGGCTCGTGTGCGGGAGGAGTGCAGTCATGCGATCACCGTGCTTGATCCAAAAAGAACAATCTGCCCGTATTCTAGCGCTTCGCACAGTGATTAGGTCGTAGTTCAGCGTAAGCACAGGCAGAGGGTGGTTGCCTTAAGCGGGCGCGTTGCGGTTCTTGATTCGAACGACGGCGTGTTGTTGCAGCCTCAAGGCGCGCTTACAATCCACGAGCGATGGCTTCGCGACCAACGCGCACGCCAGTCTCGCAGCGCTCGGGTTACGCACCGCCGAGCCACACGCCGCAGCGCCTGCCTGATCGCCCGCCGCGTCCACTACCTGCATGGATGGCGCAGCTTTTCTTCATCTTCTCGCTCTTGGTCTCGGCAGGCTTCGGTGCGTTGGTGTTAATCGGCATTGCCGGCTACCTATGGATCGTGCGCGATTTGCCAGATCCGGCAGCGTTGGAGGCGCGCCAGAGCACATTTGCTAGCACCCAGCTCTTCGACCGTGAGGGCAACCTGCTGGTTGAGCTCACTGACCCGAGCAGCCCGACGGCTGGTCGGCGCACCTACGTGCCGCTCAGCCAGATCAGCCCTTGGGTGATCAAGGCGACGCTGGCGACCGAAGACCCAAACTTCTACCGCTACAACGTGGGCTTTGACCCCATCGCCATCGTGCGCGCGATCTACTACGCCTTCACTGAGCGTGCCTTCGTGAGCGGCGGCAGCACTATCGCTCAGCAGGTGGCGCGCAATTTGCTGCTTTCTCCTGAAGAGCGCGCCTCACGCAGCCCTTGGCGCAAGCTGCGCGAGATTGCGCTGGCGAACGAGTTGGTGCGCCGATACCCGCGCGACAAGATCCTCGAGATCTACCTCAACGAGAACAACTACGCCAACCTCGCCTACGGCATTGAGGCGGCGGCGCAGACATACTTCGACAAGCCGGCGCGCGATTTGACGCTTGCCGAAGCCAGCTTGCTCGCCGGCATCCCTCAGGCGCCAGCGCTCTGGGATCCCGTGGCGCGCCGCGAGCAGGCGCTGCGTCGTCAGCGTGTGGTGCTCGACCTCATGGTGGAGCAGGGGATGATCACGCTTGCCGAGGCAGAGGCGGCGCACGCTGCGATGCGCGCCCGCGAGTTTCGCCCGCCGCCGGCAAATTTCACCAGCTTTGCGCCACACTTCGTCCAGTTCGTGCGCCAGCAGCTCGATGCTGAGTATGGCGCACAAGCGCTCTACCGTCAGGGCTTGCGCGTGCACACAACCCTCGATCCGCGCCTCCAGCGCATCGCAGAACGCGCAGTGCGCGAGCAGCTCGCCAAGCTCAAGGAGCGCAATGTGACCAACGCCGCCGTCGTCATGATGCGCCCAAGCACAGGCGAGATTCTCGCCATGGTGGGCAGCGCGGACTTCAACGACCTCGCCATTGATGGTCAGGTGAACGTGGCGCTTGCGCGGCGCCAGCCGGGATCGGCGATCAAACCGTTCGTCTACCTCGCTGCTTTCGAGCGCGGCTGGACGCCAGCGACGCTACTTTGGGACCAGCCGAAGACGTTCACTGATGCATACGGCAAGCCCTACGCGCCGCGCAACTATGACGGCAAGTTCAACGGCCCAGTGTTGGTGCGCGAGGCGCTCGCGCGCAGCTTGAACGTGCCTGCTGTCGAAACGCTCAACTTTGTAGGCGTGCCGGAATTTCTGGAATTGGCAAATCGCGTGGGGCTGAACTTGCCGCCCAACCCTTACTACGGGCTAGCGGTTGCGTTAGGCAGCGCGGAAGTGCGACTGCTTGATCTCACGGCGGCGTATGCCGTGCTGGCGAACAACGGCGTGCGCGTGCCGCCGACCGCGCTGTTGCGTGTGGAGCGCGCAGATGGCACGTTGGTGCGCGACTATCGCACGCCGCAAGGGCAACAGGTAGTGTTGCCTGAGCACGCCTACCTCATCACGCACATCTTGAGCGACAACGCTGCGCGCGCGAGGACGTTCGGCACAAACAGCCCACTGCGCCTCTCGCGTCCTGCAGCAGCCAAGACTGGCACCACGAATGATTTCCGCGATAACCTCACCGTTGGCTACACGCCCGATCTCGTGGTTGGGGTGTGGGTGGGCAACAGCGATAACAGCCCGATGCGCGACGTGAGCGGCATCACCGGCGCTGCGCCGATTTGGAAGCAGATCATGGAAGAGGCGCTGGCAGACACGCCGCCGCGCGATTTTGCGCCGCCACCGGGAGTGGTGAGGATGGAGGTTTGCGCGCTGGGCGGTCGCATGCCCTCGCCCAGTTGTCCACCAGAGCAGCGGCGGCAGGAGGTGTTCAAGGCAGACCAGCCGCCGCTGCCCCCTGACGAGGCAGTAGAGTTGGCAGTGGCTGCACGCGATCCTTCGCTGATCCATGCGCCGAAGCCAACAGATGCTCCGCCGCAGACGCCAGAGATCCTCATCACGCAGCCTGCGTTCACCAACCCAGCAATGCGTGGGGTGATCTCCGTGCGCGGCACAGTGAACCCGCCCGGTTTTCAGCACTACGTAGTGGAGTATGGCTTTGGTGACAATCCTGCTGAGTGGCACTGGATCAGCGGCCCGCATCTCGCGCCAGTGGTCAATGAGCAGCTCACGGAGTGGAACGCTGGCGCCTTGCCGCCTGGGCGTTACACCTTGCGCGTCACAGCCTACACCACGAGCGGCGTGCTGGTGGGCTACAGCCACTTCGACCTGATGCCGTGATTCCCTCGAACTCAACTTGGGCGCGCCGGAACTGGCTGGCGCTTGTTGCGTGTGGCGTGAGCTTTGCCCTCGCTACCCTCATGCTGGGTCAACGCAGCCTGTGGGGCGATGAAGCGTTCTCCGTTTGGGCAAGCAAGCAGGCGCTGCTGGCGCTTTGGCGCGGCTTAGACGCGCAGCCGCCGCTCTACCACACCGCGTTGGCGGTGGCGCGTGCAATGTGGGGCGAGTCGGAGTTCGCAGTGCGGTTCCTCTCGGCTCTCTGCACCGTGTTGCTTGTGCCGATCGGGTTTCAGCTCGCGCGCGCGATGGGGCTGCGATTCGGTGCTGACTGGGTTGCCTTGGCAGTGGGCACAGCTCCAGCTTTTACGTATTTCGCGCAAGAGGCGCGCATGTACGCATTGGCGACGTTGCTGGCTGCGGTGGCGATGTGGATGGCGCGCCGTGGCGCGTTGCGCACCCGGCGCAGCGCGGCAGTGTATGCGATGGCGACGCTAGCAGCGCTGTTGACGCATTACTACACCGTTGGCGTGCTCCTGGTCAACGCTGGGTTGACGCTCTGGCAGGCGATGCGCGCGCGTGCGCTGCGGCAATGGATGTTGTGGTTCATTGTGCACGCGGGTGTCGCAGTCGTGTTCCTGGGTTGGTTCCTGGGCTTTCAATCTAACTATGCGTCGCGTGCCACGGCAGGGCGCACACAGTTCTTTGCCACTTGGGCGGAGATCGCGGAGAACATCCCCAACGGCGTACGTGGCTTGTTGCTCGGGCTTCATGCTGATGGAACGCTCACGCCTGTTGCTCTAGCGATGTTCGTCCTCGCGTTGTTGGGCGCGCTGGGCTATTGGCGCGCGCGGCGCGGCGCTGACGCAGCACTGCTGATGGCGTGGGTGTTGCTGCCATTGCTGCTGGTCTCGCTCACGGCTTCGCGCTCGGCGATCGTCCCCGATTTTCACCCGCGTTATTACTTGTTTGCTCTACTGCCTCTGCTGCTCGCGCTCGGCGGCTGGACGATGTGGAGGTGGCGTTGGGTCAACTTTGGGCTGGTTGTCCTCGTGGGGGCAGTCGGTGCGTACGGCAATACTGCGTTGTTTGACCCTACGTGGGCGAAGAGCCGCTACGCGGCGCTGATAGCTGTCTTGTGGCGTGAGCAGCGCGAGGGCGACGCTGTGGTGATGGTCAACAGCGATCAGTTTCCCCTCGCCGATTACTATCGCCTGCCTGCGCTGCCGCTATGGATCGTCCCAAACGATTGGCTGCTGGACGAGGAGAAAGTGCGTGCCGAGCTGGAAGTCTTCATGCGCGGCAAGGCGCGCGTGTGGCTTGTGAACTACGGTTGGGCGACGCAACTGCAGCCGCCTTCGCCCGTGGAGCGCGTGTTGCGTGCGCGCGGCGTGCTTGTGGATCAGCGCGGCTATCAGGATGCGGCGCTCCTGTTGTTCGATCTGCGCGTAGCCGATGAGGTTGACGCTGCGTTTGTGCCGCAGGATGTGCTCTTCGGCGATCAGATTCGGCTAGTTGGCGTTCGCGCGCGAAAGACGACACATCGCGCTGGCGAGAGCGTGGTGTTGGATTTGCTATGGCGCGCTGAGCAGAAGCCGCGCGCTGATTACACGGTCTTCATGCATCTGCGGCGCGAGGAGGATGGCGTGCAAGTGAGCGCCTTCGATAGCCCTCCGCAGCCGCCAACCAGCGGCTGGGCGATAGGCGCTGTGATCACCGACACTCGTGCCGTGCCAATCCCAGCAGAGGCGTTGCCAGGCACTTATCGCGTGGTGATCGGTTGGTATCTCTATCCCACCTTCGAGCGCTTGCCGATCGCAGCGACAGGCGAGACAGAGCACGTTGCTGCGCGCGTTGTGGTCGAGTGAGGCTTGGCTTAAGCAGAAGAAAAGCGTTTGTCGGGCACTTCGCCGCGCCTCTCGCGCCATATCTCGCGCAGCAGCTTCAGCCCTCCGCGTGCTGTGAGACCAGCTATCACGAGCTTGTCCACCAGCCAAGGAGTGCGCGCGCGGTAGTGTTTGCGATAGAACAACCACATGGCGCGCTGAAACTCGTACTGCGCTTTGGCGCTTGTGCGGCTGGCAGCGCGCTTCACGTGATGAACAACGACGCGCGGGTAGTACACCACGCGGTAGCCAGCTTGCTTCACGCGCAAGCACCAGTCCAAGTCCTCGCCGTACATGAAGAATTGTTCGTCGAGCAGACCTACGCGCGCAATTGCCTCAGCGCGCACCATCATGCACGCGCCCACCACAGCGTCCACGTCGGCTTGCTCGTTCTCATCGAGGTAGGTCAGGTTGTAGCGTGCGAAGCGCCGGCTCTTGGGGAAGAGCTTGCTCAAGCCGATCAGGCGGTAGAACGAGACTGCGGGCGTAGGGAAGCTGCGACGACAGGCGAGATCGAGAGAGCCGTCAGGAAGCAGCAGCTTGGGTCCGACGATGCCCACGTTGGGGTTAGCGTCGGCGAACGCAACTAAGCCGTGCAGCGCATCAGGGGGCACAACAGTGTCGGGGTTGAGCAGCAGCGCGTAGCGCGCCTGCGGCTCGTGGGGGAAGCCGAAGTGCAGCAGCCCGAGGTTATTGCCGGCTGCGTAGCCTGCGTTGGTAGCGTTGCGGATCAACGCGACGTGTGGGAATGCTGTCGCGACCAGCGCGGCGCTGCCATCCTCGGAGGCGTTGTCCACCACGCACGTGGCGAAGCGCACGCCGGTTTGCGCTTCGAGCGATTGCAGGCAGCCGCGCAGCAGCTCGCGTGTGTTGTAGTTGAGGATAACGACGACGAGGTCGAGCATCGCGCGCTGCGCAGGGGCTAGCGCCGTAGACGTTGCAGCCGCTCTCGCGCCATGGCGAGCGTTTCCATCTTCTTACAGAACGCGAAGCGCACCACTGATCGCGCCAGCTCGGGGCGAGAGAAGAATGGCGAACCGGGCACGCACGCGACGCCGATCTCCTTGGCGAGGCGCATCGCAAAACGCACGTCGTCCTCGTCGCTGAGCTCGCTGAAGTCAGCCATGATGTAATACGCGCCCCGCGGCACAACGGGCTTGAAGCCCACCTCGCGCAGCATCTCGAGCGCGAAGTCGCGCCGCTCGCGGTACTCCGCACGCAGTTGAGCGTAGTACTCGTCGCCCATGGTGAGCATAGTGATGGCGGCGACTTGCAGCGGCGTTGCCGCGCACACGCTCATGAAGTCATGCGCCTTGCGCGTTGCGGTCATCAGGTCTTCTGTGGCAATCGCATAGCCTAGGCGCCAGCCAGTCACGCTGAACGTTTTGCTCATGCCGCTGATGGTGATGGTGCGATCCGCCATGCCGGGAAGCGTAGCGAGGGGGATGTGGCGCGCGCCGTCGTAAGTGATGAACTCGTAGATTTCGTCGGTGATGGCGATCACGTCGAAGCGCTGGCACAGCTCGGCGATAAGGCGCAGCTCGGCTTCGTTGAACACTTTGCCGGTGGGGTTGTGCGGCGAGTTGACGATGATCGCCTTAGTGCGCTCGTTGAAAGCGTTGCGCAACTCGTCGGGGTCGAACCACCACTGCCCTGGCTCAGCAAGCCCGCACTGCTGCCCTTCCACAGGCGGACGCAGGGCGACGAAGCGCGGGATGCTCTGCGTGATGTGGCAGTTTGGCAGGTAGCTCTCGTAATAGGGCTCGAACAGGATCACCTCGTCGCCAGGGTTCACCACGCCGAGCATGGCGGCAAGCATGCTCTCGGTGGCGCCGCAGCACACCACAATGTTCTTGTCTGGGTCCACATCCATCTCGTAGTGGCGACGGTAGTGTTCGGCGATGGCTTCGCGGAGCGGGCGCAGCCCCCATGTGACCGAGTACTGGTTCCAGTCATCCTCAATCGCTTTGACGGCAGCGTCTTTGATCGCTTGCGGCGGCGAGAAGTCGGGGTAGCCTTGAGAGAGGTTAATTGCGCCGACCTGCAGAGCGACGCGCGTCATCTCGCGGATCAGCGACTCGGGAAATCGCTGTGTGCGGTAAGACGTGCGCGGCGACTGCATGGCTTCAAAGGCGAGGATGACCTGTGCGGTTAATCAGCGCCCACGCGCTCGGCAGCGCCAGTGCCGCGAGCAGCGCTTTGATCGCGTCGCCCGGCAGGAAGGGCAACACGCCTGCAGACAAAGCGCGCTCCCAGCCCACGAACTGCGCGAGCCAGGGCGCGCCTAGCGCGTAGATCACAAGGTTGCCCAGCGCCATTGCAGCGAAGGTGCTGATGAAGCGCCTGTCCCAGCCGCGCTCGCTCAGCCAGCCAACAAGCGCAGCCGCGGCTACGAAGCCGACCAGGTAGCCGCCTGTCGGACCGAGCAGCCTTGCCATGCCTGAGGTTCCGCCAGCGAAGAAGGGCAAGCCGATCAGCCCCTGCGCAAGGTACGCTAGGAGCGCAAGCGCGCCGCGTCGTGCACCAAGCGCCGCGCCAGCCAGCAGCACGCCGAACGTTTGACCGGTGATAGGCACGGGCTGCAGTGGGATGCTGA
>JANWUW010000101.1 GCA_025057935.1 Thermoflexales bacterium | reverse complement strand
GTTTTTCGGCACAACGACCGCTTGAGGTCACTGAAACTGGCGGGCGCATCATCCACTTCTATCGCACGCTGCAGTTTTTCGGCACAACGACCGCTTGAGGCACTAAAACCGCTGACCTCGTACAGCCCCCACCAACGCTGCCTACCAATCCTGCCTCACCTTGAGCCGAGCGAAGCTTCACCACTTGACAGGTACGCGCCTATGCTTACAATCCCAGCCGCAGAGTATGCGAACAGTTGTGAACAACAAGCACGCAGCGCAAGGGGGACCAATCGCATCCTTCAGCACAGACGCCCCCGAAGGCACTAGGGCTGCCAAAGAGCAACAGCTAGTTCAAGCGCACTTGGAGGGAATCTGAGCATGGAGCCAAACCTAGAAAACAAGATCGCTGTTGCACTTGCGCTCTTGCCATTCGAAAAGGAGTTCAAACGGGGCGCCGCAATAGCGCTGCGTATCCATGCACAAGTCCTCGGCGAGCTACTCCTAGACGAGTTATTGGTCGCCCTCTACAACACTCCTCGCGAGCTGCGTCCCTATCGTTTTACCCTTTTCTTATTCGAGACACTCACGTCATTCTCCAAAGCGCAGGATCGAGGTGAGGAGAGCCAAAGAGGGCACGAAGCCAGTGATTCCGAACTGTGATTAAGCGCACCCGCACTGCCCTGCAATGCAGCACGACGTCGTGATGCGTCTTCTCCTCATTGGCTTCGGTGGCTTTGTTGGCTCGATCTTGCGCTATGCAACTAGCGGCTGGATGCAGCAACTTTCGCACAGCACCACTTTCCCGTTTGGCACCCTCGGCGTCAACCTGATCGGCTGCCTGATTATCGGCGCGCTCTCTCAACTCGCCGAAACACGCGGTGCCTTCACTGCCGAGACGCGCGCGCTCGTGTTCATCGGCATCCTTGGCGGCTTCACTACCTTCTCCACCTTTAGCAATGAGACCTTCAACCTGCTGCGCAGCGGCGAGATTGCTGCAGCGTTCCTCAACCTCGCTGCGCACCTCGTGCTTGGCATCGGCGCAGTGTGGGCGGGGCGCGCGTTGGCTTTCGTTATCTGGCGCTAGCAGGGAACACATGCCATGATCGCAGAAGAAGGTTATCTACTGCGCTTGTTCATTGATGAGAACGATCGCTACGCAGGCAAGCCGCTTTATGAGTGGATCGTCCTGCAGGCGCGCGAGCGCGGCCTAGCCGGCGCGACTGTGCTGCGGGGGATGATGGGCTTTGGCGCCAACACGCGCGTGATTCACACCTTCAAGATCGAACGCCTCTCCGAAGGGCTGCCCATCGTCATCGAGCTGGTGGATACGCGCGAGAAGCTTGAGGCGTTCCTCGACTTCATCAACGACAAAATCCCCTCTGGCTTAGCGACGCTGGAGCACGTGCAGATTCGCTTCTACCGCGCTGCAAACAGCAGCGACAGATGAAGCCACTGCCACTCACAGGCGCGCAAGGAAAACCCCAAAGCGCCCCGTGCGTCCGCGCTCGGCGCGATGGCTGAACCATTCGTGTGTGTTGCTCGCCGTGCACAGGCGCAGCGCCTCAACAGCGTGCACGCCCACGCGCTGCAACTGCCGCTCCGCTGCAAGCCACAGATCCGCTCGCCAAACCTGGCGGTCTTCGTCATAATGCACTGCTTCAGCAGCCGATGCCTGCGCGATCAGCCGCGCCACTTCTGCGCCGATCTCAAACTGGCTCGGGCTGATGCCGGGGCCGATGCCCACCCAGAGGTCTTCGGCGCGCGTGCCGAAGGCGCGCTGCAGCGTGCGCACGGTCTCCAGCAGCACGCCGTTGACAATGCCGCGCCAACCTGCGTGGGCGAGCCCAACGGCGCCCGTGCGCCGGTCGAAGAACAACACCGGCAGGCAATCTGCAAAGCGCAAGCTCAGCACCACGTGCCTCTGCCGCGTGACCAACGCATCAGCTTGGGGTGGCGTGTCGAGATCCAGGGCGCGCGCCGACTCGACAACAAACACCGCGTTCCCGTGCGTCATCCATGTGGTGGCAAGAGGCAAGCGATCGAGATCTAACGCGGCGAGGGCGCGCCGGCGATTCTCATGCACGCGCTCGGGCGCGTCGCCGGTGGAAGTGCTCATGTTCAACGACGCCCATGCTCCGTCGCTGACGCCGCCCAAGCGCGTGAAAATGCCGTGCACGACGCCGGCTGCGCGCAGCGCTTCAAACTGGTAATACGCCAACGCGCTGTGCGTCTGCCGCGCAACACCTTCGCAGCTCACGGGAAGACGGTCTGGCTTTGCTCGCGCAGATACTGCTGCAGGTAATACGGACCGCCGCTGCCGCGCCCCGTGTTGCCGCTCGCCTTCCACCCGCCGAAGCTCTGGTTGCCAGGCCACGCGCCAGTTGTAGCGCCACGCTCGCGGTTGACGTATATCGTGCCAGCTTGAATGTGATCGAGGAAATAGCGAATCTCTTCCTTGTCCTTGCTGTAAAGCCCCGCCGTCAAGCCATACTTCACTTTGTTTGCCTCCTTGACGCCCTCCTCAACGGAATCCACCGCGCCGATTAGCAGGAAAGGCACGAATAGCTCTTCGTAGAACAACGGATGATCGAGCGGCAGCCCGTCCACAACCGTGAGCTGGCAGAAGAAGCCTTTAGCGAACTCGCCTTCGGTGATCACATCGCCGCCGGTGACGAATGTGCCGCCTGCGCGGCGGGCTTCGTCCACAGCGCGCTTGAAGGTCTCGTAGCCATTGCGATTAGCAACTGGACCCGTGAACACGCCCCGCTGTGTGGGATCGCCCACCGTAAGCGCTTCGATCTTCTGCTTGAGCAGCTCCAGCAGCGCATCTTTCACCTCGCGCTGCACATACACGCGGCTGGTGGCGCTGCACTTCTGACCGCTCAAGCCAAACGCTGCGCGCACAATGCCCTCCGCAGCTTTTTTGAGATCAGCTTTCGCGCTGACGATCGCTGCGTTCTTGCCGCCCATCTCGGCGACGATGGGGCGCGGCATGTCTTGGTTGAAGCGCCGAATCAGGCTGAAGCCCACCTCCACTGAGCCGGTGAAGGTCATGCCAGCGACATCGGGATTGGTCACCAACTCCTCGCCCACTGTGCCGCCCGAGCCGGTGACGTAGTTAAAGACGCCCGGCGGCACACCCGCCTCGCGCATGCATTCGGTGAGCAGCCACCCAGTCATCGGCGTGTCGGTTGCGGGCTTGATCACCACGGTGTTGCCAGCGATGAGCGCCGCGCTCGCTGGTCCAGTTGTGAGCGCCATGGGGAAGTTGAACGGCGAGATCACCGCCCACACGCCGTAGGGCTTGAGCACGCTGCGGCACTTGGCGTTGCCCTCGGGCTCCAACTCACGCACGAACCCCGCGTTGGCTTCCATCTGGTTGCAGTAGTAGTCAATCAGGTCAGCGGCTTCTTTCACGTCGCCCAGCGCTTCGGCGCGGCTTTTGCCAACCTCGAAGCAAAGCCAAGCCGCCAACTCGAACAGGCGGCGATTGATGAGCTTGGCGACTTTGCGCATCAGCGCGACACGCTGCTTCCACGACGTCTGGCTCCACGACTCAAACGCCGCCTTTGCAGCAGCGATGGCGTCGCGCGCGTCTTGGGCGCTTCCTTTCTGGAAATAGCCGAGCACGAGCTCAGTGTTGATCGGCGAGGTCTTGGCGTATTGCATGCTCGCTGTGCGTTCCTCGCCGCCGATGAACATCGGATACGTGCGCGCCTGCTCGCCAATCTGCGCGCGCACCTTGGTGAGCGCGCGGTCGAACTTGTCAAGCAGCGTCGGCTCGGTGAGCGCCGCGCTCAAGTTGGCGTAGGTGAGCTTGAACGGCGCAGGCGCTTCGCGGCGTGCCGACTTGCGCTTTTTCACTGCTTTCGGCTTTGTGCGAGTGGTTGGCATCGCAAGACCCTCCGTGTTGCTCGAGTGCTTCCATCTTACATCGTGCCGCGCTCACGTTGCCAAAGCGAGGAAGTTGGCGAGGATTTGCTTGCCGCCCTGAGTAAGGATGCTCTCCGGGTGGAACTGCACGCCGAATGTGGGGTGCTGACGATGGCGCAAGCCCATCACCTCGCCTTCTTTGGTGAACGCCGTGACCTCGAGCACAGGCGGCAGCGGCTCTGCCACGATGAGCGAATGGTAGCGCGTTGCCTCGAAGGGATTAGGCAAGCCGCGGAAAAGGTCGCGCCCGTTGTGATGCACCGGCGAGGTCTTGCCGTGCATCAAGCGTGGCGCGCGCACGACTCTGCCGCCGAAAACGTAGCCGATGCACTGCTGCCCCAAGCACACACCGAGGATAGGCACCTCGCCGCTGAATGCGCGGATCACGTCGTTGCTGATGCCGCTGTCGTGCTCTGGCGTGCCGGGGCCAGGTGAGATCACAAACGCCTTGGGGCGCAGCGCGCGCAGCGCTTCGATGCTCACTTGATCGTTGCGAAACACGCGCACCTCGGCGCCCAATTCGCCAAGGTACTGCACAAGGTTGTAGGTGAACGAATCGTAGTTATCTATGACCACAATCATCTTCATACCTCCGGTCACTGCTGCTCCGCTTCGTCAATTGCCACCATCAGCGCGCGCGCTTTGTTGTGCGTCTCGTGAAACTCCGCGGTGGGATCGCTGTCGGCGACGACGCCGGCGCCGGCTTGGACGTAGCACGTGTCGCCGCGCATGACGATGGTGCGGATGGCGATGCAGGTGTCCATCGGCCCGTTGAACGAGAAGTAGCCAATGCACCCGCCGTAGATGCCTCTGCGCTCGCCCTCAAGCGCCTCGATGATCTCCATCGCGCGCACTTTAGGCGCGCCGGTGAGCGTGCCTGCGGGGAACGTGGCGCGCAACACATCGAAAGCATCCAACCCAGCGCGCACGCGCCCCTCCACCAAGCTCACGAGATGCATCACGTGCGAGTAATGCTCGACCACCATCAGCTCGGGCACGCGCACCGTGCCGTACTCCGCCACGCGCCCGATGTCGTTGCGCCCAAGGTCAACAAGCATGACATGTTCGGCGCGCTCCTTGGGATCGTTTAGCAGTTCCTGCACGAGGCGCGCGTCCTCTTGCTCGTTTTCCCCGCGGCGGCGCGTGCCAGCGATGGGGCGCACACTGGCGACGCCGTTTTCGAAGCGCGCGTGCATCTCGGGCGAGGCACCGATGAGTTTGAGCTCTTCCTCGAGCAAGCCGTCGAAGTTGAAGTAAAACATCCATGGCGAGGGATTCATCATGCGCAGCGCGCGATAGATGGCGAAGGGGTGCGCCGTCGTGCGGCGCTCGATGCGCCGCGAGAGCACTACCTGGAAAATGTCCCCTGCGGCGATGTGCTCCTTCGCTGCGCGCACCATAGCCTCAAACTCGGCTTGGGTTTTGTTCGCGCGCGGCGGCGTGCACTGGGCTTGGGGATCTGGGCGCAGCGCAGGCAGCGGAGCGCCTAGGCGCGCGTAGAACGTTTTGATGCGCGCCACAGCATCATCGTAGGCCTCGGCAAACGTCGGCGCGCTGTCAAGGTGCGCGTTGGCGATGATTAGCAAGCGCTGGCGCGCGTGGTCGAACGCCACTATGGTGTCCGCAAGCAGAAACACGAGGTCGGGTAGACGCAGCACATCCTGAGCGGTGCTGGGCAGGCGCTCGAACTGCCGCACCACGTCATAGCCCACATACCCCACTAACCCGCCGCAGAAACGCGGCAGGCCGGGCAGCGCCACGAAGCGATACTGCGATAGCTCGCGCCGCAGCGCGTCCAACACGTCGCCTTGTTCGAGCGGCACGCGCGCTTTGTGCAGCGCGCCTTGCGCATCGAGCGCGTGGCGCCATAGCTCGCCTTCGCGGAACACCAGCGCTTGGCGCAGATGGACGCCGATGAAGGAGTAGCGCGCCACGTGCTCGCCGCCGGTCACGCTCTCGAGCAGAAACGCGGGGTCATCACCTGCGAGGCGCAAAAAGAGCGACACGGGCGTGTCGAGGTCGGAGGGCAGCTCGGCGTAAATTGGGATCAGGTTGCCCTGCGCGCTGAGCGCGCGCACCTCTTCAAGCGTTGGGCGAATGGTCAAACGTGCCATCTGGGTTGCACCACCTCCTCGAAGAAATCGCACCTGCATCGTCGAGGGACGAGGCAGGCGCGGACTCGTGGTGCCACCCTACGTTCGAGCAGCGCCGCGGCGCTGCTCCTCGTTGCGCGAGCGCGAGACGTGCCGCACAGGGCGCGTCGTTCGCATTCGCTCCGCCTGATAACGGTGGCGGCTCCGGCGTCCCTACTGTGGGCAAAGGTTTGTCGCCCAGTTCAGGTTGCAGCTCCTGGGTCCATTCCGCGCGCTGCTCCACGTACGACGCTCTCAGCACGCACGGCGTCGCTCTCTGTCCGCTTCTGCAGCGGCGTACTTGTCCCGATCGTCGCCTTTCAAAGTTCGTATTGTAGCCCACCACAGCGGAGACCGAGTGACCCTCGCTCGATTCGGCAACGACGCTCTCCGGGCGCGCGTTGGTTAGGGCAGCGGGGCGGGATGTGATGGGCGCGAAAACCCACGCGCAAGGCAGCGCGCTGCCCTCCTGCCTTGCGCGACTGTTCGGCTAACAAGCCGCCCATTGACTTGCCCTTGTCGCCCCCCTGCAACGTCGCAGCTCCGATACAATTCGGTGAAGCGTGCGCTCGACTTGCAGACGGTCTTGTTGCCGCCAGCCTCACAGCGGATAACAGTTGGAGTTTTCCATGCTTCGCGATGGGACAACGCGAGATGTTAGTGCGTGGATCAGGTCACGGCTGCAGGCAGCAAAGCCCTGGCTTCATGCTGAACGATGAAGCCCTCCAAGCAGTCTGGAAGACTGATTCCGGAAGCCATGCTGTCCTGCAGTGACACGGCGTCCTGAGCCTGCGGCGAAGCAGAGACTTCGCTTCTCTGACTCACTCAGGGAAGAGGGCGAAAGATGAACCGTTTAGCTCGTGTCCTGTCGGTGAGCCTCTTCGCAGTTCTGTGCGCACTTCCCTCGTTTTTCGCCATCGGTCCAACTAGGGAAGCTTTTCAAAAAGGCGCAGTGTCATCTGGACTGGTCAGCCTAATCATCGGCGGAACAGCGTCCCTGCTCACATTTTGGCTGGCTTTGCAGGCTGTAACAGGACATAGCAGCGTTGGATGGGCATTGCTCCGATGGCTGGCTGCCATCCTCATCGGATTTCTTGGTTTCGCTGTCTCCGGCCCCGGCGATCCGAGCTTGCCTTTTAAGCTCCCTGTTGCTCTGCTCACTGCGCTCGCGCTTCTGCCCTTCCCCTTCCTGCCAGAACGGCTCGGCGGCTCGAAGCTTCGAGCGGCAGGAGCGCTCATCTCTCTGGTCTTTGCGCTGGGTGTGGGGTTGGTGGCACTAGGTTTCGGTCTCTTCCTTGCGCTGGCAACGGATCGTCAGGAATTGCTCTTCCTCCTTGTTCCCTATGCTCTGCCCTGGGTCGTGTTCTGGCTCGTTGTGGCAGTGGGTCTTGTGACTCCGCCGCGTGCCGGGACGAGGTGGTTGGCGGGAGTGACGGCGGCTTGGATCACAGTTGCTCTCGCGCTTTACAAGGCATCTACGGCTCACCACCTGATTGATGAAATCCGAGTATCCCCAAACCCGCTTGCAGCGATCAGCTTGAGTTTGCTGACTGCATTGGCGATCCCCCCGCTTTTCTTCTTGCTGATAGCATTTTTCCTGCTTCTCCCGAAACGCAGTCGAGTTGCGCCTTTCCTCTTTGTCTTGAACGCTGTCTTGGGAGGCGTCAGTTACTATCGGTTGTTGAGTCTGGTAGAAAATGGGGCGACGAACTTAGAATTTCTCCTGCCCCTTCTTTTGGCGCTGTATCCATCGGAGCTGATGTCAGGCATCTTGGGAGTTGCACTGTTCTGCATCAACCTCTTGGCTCGCGCCGAACGATAAGCGCAGCGCCGCCTCAGCCTTGCAGCCAAGCAGCAGGCAGGGCTGCAGAGCGAGACACGGCGATCGCGCAAGAGCCATGCGCGAGTCTATGCTTTGCCTTCCCTGAGGCAACCAATCAGCGGACAGGGGCATCGTCAGCTTGCACTCGTCGTGCTCATGCATCGTTGCTGCGCTGAAGTGCCAAATCGAAGCATGCGCTCAACCTGCAGAGAGAACGCGTAGCTACAGTGCATCATCTTAGTCGCCGCACGCACTGTATGCAGACATCGCAGAGCTACCCCGACGGAGCCGCAGCAGCGAGGTAGGCGTTCAGCGCAGCTCCATACGAGTTGCCACGGTGAGGAAGCTAGCAGCTCACTGCGAGGGGCGAAGCGCACGCATGAACTTGGGGCGAGCGCTGCGGCTGCCACCATATTCCCCAGTTGGGCTGCGAAGGCAGGCTAGGGAAGCGCCCGATCCGAACTCGCCAACACTTCATGGAACAGTGCACATCAACTCCCACCTTGACAGGCAAGCGAATTTTGGTATAGTGCGCGTTGCATTCCTCGATAGCTCAATGGGTAGAGCACCCGGCTGTTAACCGGGGGGTTACAGGTTCGAGTCCTGTTCGAGGAGCCTTCCCTCACCTTCTCCTCCCATCGCTTTTTAGCGCGAGAGATACCTGCTGCTTTGCTGTTTTCCTCACCTGCGCGGATGGGTCGGCTCGCGTGCCCCTAGCCTTGCGCTTTCCGCTCCCCCTGCTGCATGGGGCTATGCCTGGGTGGATGTCTCCTGCAACCTATCACATAGCCTGCTCAAGACGCTCGCTACGCTCTAAAGTAGCGTCGGCTATCATACAGCCGCGCCATTTCCGCTTCACAATTGTGTAATCCTCTCACTTTTGCTTGACAAAACGCGCCACATCGCTATCTTTGTGAACTTGCGAGAGCAATGGCTACGGCGAAACAAGTGAGCCTCGAGCGGCTGGAGATTTTGGCACACGTTGCCGAGCTGTACTTCGTGCAAGGGTTGAATCAAGCGCAGATCGCCCAGCGCACCAGCTATTCGCGCTCAATGATCTCGCGGTTGCTCAGCGAAGCGCGCGACCGTGGCGTGGTTGAAATCCGCATTCATCATCCGCTGCGCCGCGCTGCGGCGTTGGAGCAGACCTTCCAATCGCGCTTCGGCTTGAAGCAGGTGCGCATTGTGGAGGTGTCGCCCACCGCGAACGACGCACAAGCCCGCGTGGGCATGTTAGCCGCGCAGGTGGTCAGCGAATGCGTGCAAGACGACGACATCGTCGGCGTTGCTTGGGGCAGCACGCTTTCCACCGTGGCTTCGGCGCTGCGAACCCAGCTGCGCCGCGGCGTGCGCGTGGTGCAGATGCTTGGCTCGGTGGGCACACGCACGCCCGAGCTAGACGGCGTGGACATCGCGCGGCGCATCGCGCGCGCTTTCGGCGCAACATACCTCACCCTCCCTGCGCCGCTGCTCACCAGCGATGAGCGCACCAGCGAGGCGCTGCTGCGCGACGAGCGCATCCGCGAAGTGCTTGCGCTTGCGCGCCGCGCCCGGATCGCTCTCGTGGGGATCGGCGCTGTAGATCCAGCACACTCAGCGCTGGTGCAATCCGGTTTCCTCAAGCCCAGCCAAGCGGTTGAAACACGCAAAGCCGGCGCTGTAGGCGATGTGTGCGCGATCCCGTTCGACATAGACGGGCGCCTGCTCGACCTGCCCTGGACACGACGGCGCGTTGGCATAGACCCAAGCTCGCTCATGCGCATTCCTCTGCGCATCGGGATCGCCCAAGGCGAGGTGAAGGCGCAGGCAATCCTTGGCGCTCTGCGCTCGCGGCTGATCAACGCCTTGGTCACCGATGACCTCACCGCTGCGGCTATCCTGCGGGAGAGCGCCTAGCACCCTAAAATCCGCTCAATGAAAGCACTGCGCCTCCATGCCGCGCACACACTGCGCCTGCACGAGGAGCCCATTCCTGAGCCGCAAGCAGGCGAAGTTTTGCTGCGCGTCACAGCCGTCGGCATATGTGGGTCGGACATACACTGGTATGAAGAGGGAGGCATTGGCGATGCTCGTTTGAGCCATCCTCTCGTTTTGGGTCACGAGTTTGCTGCCGAGATCGCTGAAGGTCCGCTCAGAGGCACACGCGTTGCTGTTGACCCTGCAATTTCATGTGGTCAGTGTGAATGGTGCCAACAGGGTCACCCTAACTTGTGTCCTCACACACGATTCAGCGGTCACGGCTCACAAGACGGCGCCCTGCGCGAATACATGCCCTGGCGAACGGAGAACCTGCACGCGGTGCCCGACACCATTGACGACATCTCGGCAGCCATGCTCGAGCCTCTCGGCGTCGCCATTCACTCTGTGGACCTTGCCCACTTGCGTCCCGGCGCCCATGTGGGCGTGATTGGATGCGGACCGATCGGGCTGCTCACTCTGCAGGTGGCGCGCCTCGCAGGCGCGGTGCGCCTATTCGCAACCGATTGCCTACCGCACCGCCTAGAAGCTGCCCACGCGCTGTGCGCAGCCGAGGTCCACCAAGCTGACCTAGAGCATCGCGAGGAGGCGCGCGCCATCTTGGCAGCGACTAAGGGGCGAGGGCTCGATGTTGTCTTCGAGTGCGCAGGCGATCAGCGAGCGGTGGACACGGCTTTCGATGTGGTGCGCATCGGAGGCATTGTGATCTTGTGCGGCGTGCCTTCGGACGACCGCACTGCCTTCGTCGCTTCGCTCGCGCGCCGAAAAGGTTTAACCATCAAGCTGGTGCGCCGCATGAAGCACACTTACCCGCGCGCTATCGAAATGGTCTCGCGGCGATTCGTGAACGTATCTGACTTGGTCACCCATCGCTTCCCGCTCTGCGAAGCAGAACGGGCTTTTGCAGTCGCCCAGCATCGCGAAGGCATCAAGGCGGTCGTTATCCCTTAGTTTCACATACGTGATTTCCATTCACCATTGCTTGACATTTCTCTCACCCCCTCGCTATATTTGTGACACTGTTTAACAAACAGCAATGAC
>JANWUW010000092.1 GCA_025057935.1 Thermoflexales bacterium | reverse complement strand
GGCGCTGGTCAGCCAACGTTCTATGTGGACACAGTGTGCTTGAGCAATGCGCCGCTGCCCCCACTGCCACCGCCTCCTCCGCCGCCACCGGCTCCTCCGCCGCCCAGCCCGCCTGCGCCGCGCTTGCCAGGCATCCCCGGTTGTGCTTACACCCTCTACGATGATGCGCTCGCCGATGGCTGGGAAGACTGGTCCTGGAACACGAATGTAGCGCGTGAGCATCCTTACGCGCTGAGCGGGCGCGCTTTGGCGTTCCAGTACCGCGAAGGATATGCGGGGTTCTCGCTGCGCACGCCGGTTGCGCTCAGCCGCAGCGAATACGAGGCGATCGCGTTCTGGATCAGCGGTGGCGAAGACCCAGACGTGCGCCAGATCATGTTCCTCGTGCAGAGCGCCGATGAGGGCGGCGAGTCGCGCCGTTTTCACCTCGATGTGCCCGCGCGCACTTGGACGCAGGTGATTATCCCGTTTGCCCTGCTGCGCAACGTCACTGCTATCAAGCGCATCAACTTTCAGGATCGCACAGGTCAGGCGCAGGCACCCGTGTTCCTAGACAACATCTGCTTCCTGCGCGACACGGGCGGCGTTGACCTCAGCGGAATGGTGTTTATCGAACCCGGTGACTATCTCATCTTCGACGAGAGCACTGCGGATGACGTGGAGAATTGGTCGTGGGACACTGCGCTCAGCTTTGCGAACGCGCAGCCAGCGATCGGGCTGCGCTCGCTTGCGGTGCAGCATCAGAAAGGCTACGCGGGGCTTTCGCTGCGCTTGAAGAGTGGCGTGAGTGCTGCAGACTTCGGCGGCATCGTGTTCCGCATTCATGGCGGCGAGCAGGGGCGGCGTCAGCTCGACTTCTTCATCCAACAGGCGGACGAGGGCGGCGAAAGCCAGCGCGTCTCTTTTGATGTGCCTGCGGGCAAGTGGTATGAAGTTGCCATCCCGGTCAGCGCGCTGGGCGACGTGAAGACCATCAAGCGCATCAACCTGCAAGACGCAAGCGGCAAACCCCAGAGCTATTACGTGGACAACCTCGTGCTGGTGCGGCGCGCGGTCTCGCTCGCAGTGCCAGCGCCGCGCGCGAGCACGCCGGCGCCAACGCAGCCCGCGATTGTTGCGCCCACGTTGCCGCAAGGCTTCGTGTATCGCGATGCGCTCGCGCCGGGCTGGGAGAACTGGTCGTGGGACACGCAGGTGAACTTCGCCAATGCGCAACCTGCGCTTGGACGGCGCTCCATTGCAGTGCGCTACACGAAAGGCTACGCAGGGCTCTCGCTGCGCGCGCCGATCACGCTCGAGGCGCGCAACTACAGCGCCGTCGTGCTTTGGCTTCACGGTGGCGACGCTGGCGAGCGACAGTTGCGCTTCTTCGTGCAGCAGACGGATACCGGCGGCGAATCGCGCATGATCCCTCTGGAAGCGCCGGCTGGCGTCTGGACGCCGATCACCATTCCATTGAGCTTTCTCGGTGATTTGCGCACGATCAAGCGTTTGAACCTGCAAGACACGAGCGGGGTCACGCAGCCCGTGTTTTACGTGGACAACGTGCAACTTGTGCGTGAGGCATTGACCACTACACTGCCCACGCCAAGCACGGGACCGACGCCTGAAGGCGGCTTCGTGGTGTATCGCGATGGCTACCTCGCTGACGGTTGGGAGAATTGGTCGTGGGACACGCAGGCGAACTTGCGCAACCGTGAGCCAGTGCTGTTTGGTGCGCGTTCGCTGGCGGTGAAGAGCAAAGCCGCAGGTGGGCTTTCGCTGCGCGCGCCGATCACACTCGAGGCGAGCCAGTATAGCGGCATCTTGTTCCGCATCCTTGGTGGTGACACGCGCCCGCGACGCTTACAGCTTTTCGTGCAAACGGCTGATGATGGCGGGGAGATGCCGAGCTTCATTTTCGATGCCACGCCGCGCCGTTGGCTCACCTTCACCGTGCCGTTCAGCGCGCTGGGCAACCCAGCAGTGATCAAGCGCATTAGCATTCAAGACCTGAGCGGTGCCTCAGAGACGACTTACTATGTGGACGAGATTACCTTGCTGCCGCCGCGTGAGAAGCCGCAGCCGCCGCGCGTGCCCTATTACGCACTCTTTGGCAACATTCTCGCGAAGGGATGGCGCGAGGCTTCTCGAGGGGCGCAAGTTTCGCTGCGCGAAGCGAACGTGGTGCGCGCCATGTACGGCATTGCCGTGCAAGC
>JANWUW010000057.1 GCA_025057935.1 Thermoflexales bacterium | reverse complement strand
GGCGAGGGCGGCGGGCGCGGCTTCAATCGCCTGACGAGCAGCGAGTTGTTCGTAGTCGTGCCAGCGCACCATCTGCACTACCTGCTTGAGATGGTCGAGAACTTCTGGTTCAAGCCCGAGGAGATGCGCCGCTTGATGTTCCCAAGCCACGCGCGCGCGGCAACCGACGCCTCGGCAAGTTAGCGCTGCACGCGCTCGCGCAGCGCATCGAAGCCAGCGCTCAGCAGCGCCAGCACTACTGCCACAGGCACTAGCGCCAACCAAGGGAGCGCCTCGAGCAACGATCGCGCCCTATCCCTGAGCACATCGCTTGTGCCCGAGAGGACGGCATCGACAAGGGCAAGTGTGGCTATGACAAAGGCAGCCGCGAGCGCTTTTGCGGCACGCTGCCACCATACTTCGCTCGGCGAGGGACGCAGCGGGTCTTGCCACGGGGACAGGTAAACCTCAACGGCGGCTTGAAGCTGCAACGCGGCTTCGAGTAGGCCGTATTTTTTCAAGCCAGACAGGCGTTTATTGAGTCCGAGAAGCCGAGGTTGCCAAAATTTTGCTCTTCCTAGGCTAAGCATGTCACCGACCTGTCTCAGCGACTGAGCCAGTGCCTCCTCTGCTGCATGGCACACCCCCACATCCTCATCCCGCAGCGCCTGCAGCAGCGCATCCACCGCGCGCTCACCGCCAATCGCACCCAGCGCCCGCGCCGCCGCAATGCGCACCTCCACATCCTCATCCCGCAGCGCCTGCAGCAGCGCATCCACCGCTCCTGCTTCTCGCAATTCACCGAGTGCCCTCACTATCTTCACACGCGTCTGCATTGGCGCTTGCGCAAGCGCCTGCTCCACTCTCGGGCGCAGCCCGTCAACATCCTCCCACAATCAGCCCAGTAGCTGCCACTAGCTCGAGCGCCACTCTCAAGTCGCGGCACAGGTGTGACTCGTAGGGGGATCGCGCCTTTAGGCCGTACGCAGCCAGCCGCTTTGCCTCCTCCTTCTTCGTCAACGACGCTGCAAGCAGCAGCAGAGGCTCACGCCACGCAGGCAGATGCAAGCGCGGCTTAAGGAAGCGCAAAGTGCGCCGCGGGTGCAGCGCCCAAGCGCGCTTCAAATGCTGGGCAACGAGGTACTCGCGCACGGTTTGGTGCGCAAAGAGGTAGCGGCGCAGCTTGCGGCTGCCCTCATACAGCACAGCGCGCGCCAAAAGCCCCATTTGCTCACAGAGCAGCTTGAGCAACGCCTGCGCCTCACCATGATCCGCGCAAATTTGCTGCGCGCGCAGCGCCTCTATCAACGCTGACTCCTCGTTGTCGCCACCTCTTTGGCGATGCCACGCAATCGCTTCGAGTGCAGCGAGCGCCTTCTCCTTCTGTAGAGGAGTTGCGCCGCGTTGTTGCGCGCGCGCCCAAGCTTCCTCCACCCAGCTCTCGTATAGGTCGGCGCGGTTGCGCGCCACGTTGCCCGTGCGTTTGTAGTGCGCCGCGCTCAGCCGCATGAAGAGCGGGTTGCCGAGGAAGCGCTGCAGCGCCGGCTGCGCTTGCAACGCTGCGTAAAGTTGCTTCGCCTTTTCCTCGTGTGAACTCACCTCCAGCGCGCGCAGCCACGCCGCGAGGAAAGACACACCCTGCGCCCCGTCCTCAAGCGGCATCAACTCGAATGTTTGAAAGTCGCTCAGCGCATCGAACCCTGCAGGGCGGCTGGTGATCACAATGCGCACACGCTCATGGCGCAGGCGAGCGACGTTTTCCTGTACCAACACGCGATCTTGCGCAACCTCATCCAATCCATCGAGCAGCACCAATACTTCCTCCGCCTTTAGCCAGTGCTCCCCAACAAGCGCGCGCACGACTGCTTCGGGTTTGTCCTGCAGGAACCCGCTCACTTCCGTCACGATCACGTCGAGCAGGCGCTGCTTCGCGAGATCAGCCGCGCGCAACTGCAGCACGATGAACACAGGAATCCAGCGCGCCTCAACACCCAATCGTTCGGCATGAGCGCCCTGCGCGAAAGTGAGCGTGATGAACTGGAGCGCCGTGGTCTTGCCACTGCCCGGCTCGCCCAAGAGCACAGCGCGCTTGGCAGAGCGCAACATTTCGCCGAGCGTCAACGGGCGCGATAACAGGGAGTCCTCGCGGACTTGCTGCCCTAACGCAGGCACGTCAGTGGCGCTGAAACGCTCAGGGTCGGCGGGGAGATCAACCCGAGACGCAGGTTCCAACTTGCGCTTGCGTTCACGCGCTTTCGTCACGAAGAACACTTGGTCCAGAGGCGGGCTCGCCTTATCAGTCTCAAGGCGCGCGTAACGCTCAGCAACGGCGCGCAAGTAGGCATCGGTTAACGCACGTGCCTCTTCTGCAGAAAGTTGGGCGCTCACTGCGCTGCCCATCTTTTGCAACATGATTCTAAGGTCTTCCCTTCTCGCCGCTGCTCGTCGCTTGCGTGTGTGGCACGCATTTGGTTCAGAGCCTCGCTTTTGTGAGCGTAGCGTGCTGCCGCTCTCGCAGTGTGCTGCATTGTCGCGCCAACGTAGGCGATGCACTTCTCATCCTGCTCGCGCAGGCAAGCATTCAGTTCTAGGCTTTTGCCTTCGCAGGCGCAGTGTGTCTCCCGACTTCACCCACTGTGCCAAACGTATAATCCCAAGCCGCCGAAACCGATGCGCGTTCCGATCTCTTGGCTCAAAACATTCGTTGACCTCACGCTCCCTGTCGAAACCCTCGCAGAGAAGCTCACGCTCGCCGGCTTGGAAGTTGAAGCCATTGAATACATCGGCGTGCCTGGCAGCGAGCTGCCTTGGGATCGCGACAAAATCTTCGTAGGGCAAGTGCTCGAGGTCAAGCGCCATCCCAACGCCGACCGTCTTCTGCTTGCCACTGTGGATTACGGCGCAGAGCAACCCATCACAGTAGTGACGGGCGCGCCCAACCTCAAGCCCGGCGACCGCGGGCAAAAAGTGGTGTTGGCGCTGCGCGGCGCGCGCCTCTACGACGGCCACAAGGAAGGGCGCGTGATCATGACGCTCAAGGAAGCGACGTTGCGTGGCATTAAGAACGACTCCATGGTGTGCAGCGAGAAAGAACTTGGGCTGAGCGATGACCACACAGGCATCTTGATCCTGCCCGATGATGCGCCAGTGGGCACGCCGCTCGCCGATTACCTTGGCGATGTGGTGCTTCACCTCGCCATCCTGCCCAACATGGCGCGCTGCGCCTCCATCCTTGGCGTCGCGCGCGAAGTCGCGGCGCTCACAGGTCAAACAGTGCGCCTGCCGCCCACTGATTACGTCGCTGAGGGACCCGACGTGCACGAAAGCGTGCGCATCATCATCACCGATGGGCAGCTCAACCCGCGCTTCACGGCAACGGTGGTGCGCGACGTGCGCGTGGGCGCGTCGCCGTTCTGGATGCAGCGCCGGCTGCAGTTGTGCGGGATGCGCCCCATCAACAACCTAGTGGACATCTCGAACTACGTGATGCTGGAGCTGGGGCAGCCCAACCACTTGTTCGACTTCCACGCTGTGCGCCCCGACGCCGAAGGCTACCGCACCCTCATCACGCGCCGCGCCAACCCCGGCGAAACGCTGCAAACCTTGGACGGCGTTGTGCGCGAGCTGCAGCCCGACGACATCCTCGTGTGCGACGCCCATGGTCCGCTGAGCCTTGCTGGCGTGATGGGCGGCGCAAGCAGCGAAGTGACCGATTCCACGCAGTCGCTGATCGTCGAAGTGGCAACGTGGCACCCGGCTTCAATCCGCAAAACTGCGCGCCATCACAACTTGTTCAGCGAAGCTTCGGCACGCTTTGCGCGCGGCGTGCCGCCAGCGCTTGCGCCGTTCGCGCAGGCGCGCTTGCTTCATCTGCTCCAAACGCTTGCCGGCGGCACTGTTGATCGCGGCATGTGCGACGCATACCCTCAGCCCCAGCCCACCGTCACCGTGAACCTGCGACCGGCACGCGTGCGTCATTTCCTCGGCGTTGATCTGCCCACCGAGACCATGACGCGCATCCTGCGGTCGCTCGACTTCACGGTTGAAGATCATGGCGACGTGCTGCGCGTCACTGCACCTGACCATCGCCTCGACATCGAAGGCGAGCATGATCTCATCGAGGAGATCGCGCGCATCCACGGCTACGACGCGCTCCCTGCCACGCTCATCGCAGAGAGCGTGCCGCCGGCGCACGCCGACCCAGCGCTGGCGTTCGAGGAGACGCTGCGCGACGCCTTGGTGCGGCTCGGCTTGCAGGAGATCGTGACGTATCGCCTCACGGCTCCTGAGCGCGAAGCCCGCACGCGCGCGCCTGACGCGCCCCCCGAAGAGGCAGCGTACGTCACTCTCGCCAATCCCCTCACTCCCGATCGCCGTGTGATGCGTCGGTCGCTGCTCAGCGGCGCGCTCGAAGTCATCAGCGCGAATCTGCATCATCACGAGCGCCTCGCCCTGTTCGAGCTCGGTCCTGTGTATCACCCCGTGCCGAGCGAAGCTCTGCCTCATGAGCTGCCGCGTTTGCTCATCGCGCTCACCGGACCGCGCGCGCTGCCGCATTGGGGCGGCAGCGACACCGCGCCGATGGACTTCTTCGACCTCAAGGGCATAGCGGCAGCTCTGCTGCGCGACCTACACATCAACGCCACGCGTTGGGAGCCTGCCGCTCATCCCTCGCTCACTCCAGGGCGCACGGCTGCGGTTTTCGCCGGCTCGCGCGCGCTCGGCGTGGTGGGCGAGCTGCACCCTGCTGTGCGCGAAGCTTGGGACTTGCCCGATCAGCCCGTAGTCATCGCGGAGTTTGACGTGGACGCCCTACGCGCAGCAGCTGCGCGCGAATACACCGTGGCTGATGTGCCGCGCTTCCCTGCCACCATCGAAGACATCGCCGTGGTCGTGGACGAGCGCGTGAGCGCGGCGGAGGTCGAACAGGTCATCCGCGAGGCGGGCGGCGCGCTGCTGCGCGACGTGCGCCTGTTCGACGTCTACCGTGGCGAACAGATCGGCACTAACCGCAAGAGCTTGGCGTGGTCGCTCACTTATCAAGCCCCAGACCACACCTTGAGCACAAAAGAAGTCGAACGCGTGCGCAACAAAATCATCCGCGCTTTGGAGGCGCGCCTCGGGGCGACACTGCGCCAAGCGTGAGGCTTCAAAAGCAGGCTAATTTCAGACTTAACAAGAAGCGAGACGCGGCAAGAGGGACATCCCTCTTGCCGCGCATCCATCTACGGACCGCTTACGACAGGGAAACCTGCGGCTGCCCACTGGCGCAACCCGCCGCGCATGCTGGTGACCTGCGTGAAGCCAGCACGGCGCAGGATGTCACGCCCTTCTTGGCTGCGGTTTCCCGAACGACAGATGACCACCACGGGGCGATCGCGCGGCACTTCATTCACGCGCTGCGCCAGTTGCCCGAGCGGGATCAACGTCGCGCCTGGGATGCGCACTGCCTCCCATTCGAACGGCTCGCGCACGTCCAACACAAACGCTCCTGCTTCCTGCAACGCGCGTGCCTCTTGCACGCTCACCTCAAGCGGCAATGCTTGAGTTTGCTGGAGTTGGGCAGCTTGCGGCGCACCTGCTGAGGGTGGGGTCTGCTCCGCGTTGCTGCACGCAGCGACCAATATGCTTACTCCTAACACCACGAGCGCACTTCTCCAAAATCGGCTCATACCTCCTTGATTGGATGGAGAAGAGCGTCCGCGAGTTACGCGCATTCATAGGCGACGACGGCGACTGAGCAACCTAAGCCCTGCGCCAATCACGCCAGTCGCGCCGAAGACGATCAGCGCCCCGCCTATCACCTCGAGCACTATTCGCTGGGTCAAGAGTGCAAAAACTGGATTCTGTGACGTAGGCTGCCGCTGCGATGTTTTTGTTGTGTCATCGCGGCGACGTATGCCGAGCGAGAACATCGCGCGGTTACCATTGATTGTGAGCGTGTCGCTGCGCGGCGTAGTGGTCACATACACGTCAAGCACTGTTGCCTCGACCACATAGGTGTCGTTGGGCAAGTTCTGCAAGCAAAACGGCTCGTCAACGCCGGTGCTACTGTATTGCGCGATCAAGCCAGCATCCGCGCGAACCTTGAACAGAACGCTCGGGACGAGGTCCTCGCCCTCATCACGCTGCCCATTGCCGTCATCATCGAAGAACGCCTGCAGGCACAACTCGCCCACTGTGGGCGTGCCAACCACGATTTGCAGCGGCGCGCTCGCCGGCGCTTCAGGCGCAGCAGGCGCAGCCGTCGGCGTGGGCGTGACGGCAGCACGCCTGATCACCAGCACTGTGCCGATCTGGAGCAGCTCTGGGCGCACCCCGGGATTGTTGCGTAACAGCTCGTCCACCGTCGTGCCGTACTCCAGCGCGATGCCGCTGAGCGTCTCGCCCGGCTTCACCGTGTGCGTGATGTCCACAGTGGGCGGCTCGGGCATGGACGTAGCCGCTGGCGCAGCATCGCTCCCTGCCGCGCCAGGCGTTGGCGTTGGCTCAGGGAGAAGCACTTCCAGCGTGAAATCGTCCCAGTACACTTCGTTGTTGCGCACTGGATCTTTCATCGAAGCATAGGTGAACAAGACGACAGACTCGCTGCGCGCCTCGACCTCAACAGTGAGCTGCACCCAGCGGTCGAGCGGTGATTGCTCCGGCGCGCGCACCACCTGCCCGCTCAACGGGCTGGGTGTCCCATTGCCGCCAACAGGGTCAATCCCAATGCTCACTTTCAGTTCGCCCGAGGGACGTGCAGAAATGGGGCTATCGTCATTCGTGGACCAGGCGCGCGCCCATGCAGTGAAACGCAAGCGCGCGCCAGGCTGCACGCCTGTGACCACGCGATACAGCCCACCGCTAAACGTCGCATATCGCGCTCGAATGCGCTGCGCAGCGCTGCCCTCACGAGGAGCAACGTTCCAGCGGTCGAAGGTGGGGCGCTCGTTGATGCCTGGCTTGTCGCCTTCTGCGCGCGGTGTAAACCACACGCCCCACCCCTCGGGCACCTCGCAGCCGCCTTCACGGCAGAAGGGATCGTTTTTGAACGTGCCCTCGAAGGTCTCGCGCAAGAGCACGCTGGTTTGCTGAGCGTGAGCGCGCGGCACCGCGCAACTCAGCGCGCCCATCATCAACATGAGCATCAGCCGCACAAGAGCGCCGCGAAAAGAAGTTCGCATTGCTTCAGCGGAGGGGGATGATAACGGAGTCGCCATGAGGCGCGCCTTGGGGCGTGAACACGCTGAGTCGCCGAAGATCAGCGTAACGATACATGCCGACAGCGATCACGAGCGGCGCGCGCTCGCGCGGCACGCGCACTGTGAGGGTATCGCGGATCACGTCGCCCGGACGCCAGAAGTAGGTCGGCAAATAGCCCTGCCCGGGCGCGCTGTCTGCCTGTGCGAGCAATTGCCCGTTGTGGAGCACATGGACGAACACGCCTAGCGCCTCAGTGACAGGTCGCAAAGCGCGCCATGCCAATGTCACTGCATACTGCTCGTCAGCGCTTGGCGCAACCGACGCCTCTATCAGCTCGATAGAATTGCCAAAGCGCCATTGCGGCTCTGCCTTTTTCAGCGGCTCGAACGCCACGGCAATGAAAGCGCGGCGAGGTTGCGGGTCACGATCGTTTTGTGCCATTGGACCGAGTGTGACGCTTAGCTGAGCTGGTGAGGGCAAAACGTCGCGCAGCGCAGTCCAGTCATAGTTTGGCTCCACAAGCAACACGCCGCGCTCAGCGCGCACCGGGAACGCGAAGTATGCGCCCATGTCCCCCACGAAGTCCATGGCAGGCGCGATGAAGCGCAGCGTCGGCGATTCGGACACTAGCCGCCGGTCCAGCAGCACGCGCTGCTGCTGCTCGAGGGCACTATTGATGGCGCGCCCGAGGGCAACTTCGTGAAACTCAAGCCAGTGCGCCGTCAGCGGGCGATGCACGTAGTCGCCAAAGTACGCCTGCGCCGTTGAGACGCCGCCGAACGCCAGCGCGAGCACAGCAGCCCCACTGCCTGCAGCAGCGGCAAGAGATGCTGAAAACCCTCGCTTCAGCAAGCTTACTGCGATCATCCGCCGCAATCCGTCTAACCCAAGCGCTGCCAGCAAGCACGCTGCTGGCAGAGCGCCGATGGCGCGCAGGAAATGGGGCGCGTCCGCCGAGATCAACGTGGGCACGAGAAACACAAGCAGCCAGCCAAGCGCAGCGACTGAAGCCGCGCTCCTGCGGCGCAGCGCCTCGCCAATGCCGAGCACGAAGGCAAGCGCCAATGCTGGATCGAAGACAGGACGACCGGGCAGATTGTGCCGCCAGATTGCATCGCCAGCGACGAAAAACATGCCCAGCACGCGCAGCGCGTTCTCACCCAGCGCAACCCACCATGCCGACCCAGGCTCTGCGCTGAAGATCGAAACCTGTGCTGGGCGGCTGAGAAACGCAGCGCCGTGCCGCAGCAGCCAAATGCCGAACGGCAGCAGCACCGCAAGCGCCGTCAGCGCAAACGCTACTCCAAGGCGCCAATCTCTGCATGCGCGGCGCGCAACCAGCGGAAGCATCAGCAGTGCGAGAAAGGGCGCTGCTGCGTAAGTGTAGAACGTCAGACCGAACGCGCCGCCTGCAAGAGAGGCCCAGCGATAACGCTGCTGCGCGTGCCTAGCGCGCGCAGTGAGAAACCAAGCTGCCAGAGTGAGACACACCAAAAGCGGCAGCGTGATCGCGCGAAACGCGACTCGGCTCAGCGCGACGTGCCAAAAGGTCAGCGCGGTCACGGCTGCTGCCAGCAGCCCTACGCGCGGTGAGAACATCGCGCGCCCAGCGGCATATACCGCTGCGAGGGTAAGCACGCCAAACCACGCAGCAACCCATCGCAACGCCTCTGGCGTGCGCCCGAGCGCAGCAACGCTGGGAGCCAAGGCATAGATGAACAACGCCTCGCGCCCGTTGTTTGCAACGAAGTAAACAGAGAGGTCGCCCTCAAGCAAGCGTAGGGCATCCAAGCCGTAGAACGCTTCATCGCGATAAAGCCCTGGGGGCAGCGCACCAATGTGTGCCCACCGCAGCGCCGCGCCGACCCACAGCACCCCCAGCACTGCCGCGATGTGCCAGAGCGGTAGCCGTCTCATGCGCGCGCTGGGCGGAAGATCGCAAGCGACGCCGTGTAGCTGTGCAGAAAGTTCCGCCCGCGGATGGGACCGATTTCGCCTCCGCAGAAGAAGCCAGCCAGTGGCACGGGCCGATCTTGGCTCTCTCCCAGTGCAGCTTGCACCACGCGCACGTCTCCATCGGCATGTGGGTACAGGCGCATGCCGCGACCATTGCAGGCAAACAACAACATGCCTTTCGGTGGATCGAGCAGAGCTTGCGGCGCAAGTAGCATCTCCAAGTCCTCGCGCGCCGTTTGTGCATCACGAAGGTGGAACTGCACAATGTCGCCGACCTCGAGCAGATCTCCCACGGCAAGCGCGCCTGTCTCTGGGTCGCCGCCGAGCACGCTGCGTACCACGAAATCGCCACGTCCGAAGGCAGCGTATGGCGGGAAGATCTCGGATTGCACCAGCCGACCGATAAGCAGGCTGCCCACGAGCCGCTCTCGCTCTGCACGGCTGAGGCTCTCGATCAGCGCCTCAAGCTGCTTGAAGGGCGGCGCTTCATCGAGCTGCAAGATGAAGTGCTGATGCGTGCGCGTGACGCGAAACGGGCGTCCAATGGGGCGACACCCCTGCGAAACCACTACGTCTATCTGCACATTGCCCTCGAGCGCTAGCCCCACTGCCCCGCCGCGCAGCACAGCGCGGTTGAGCAGCAGCGCGTTCGCGCCTGGTACGCTCGCGCCGCTGGCAACGCCACCTACAACTGGAACGCCAGCGTAAAAGCGGTTGAAAGCCTCGAGCACGCCTCCTTGCTGAGGTAAACGCCCAATCAGGGGCACAGTGAAGGGATCTACCAACAAGATGAAGAGGCGCGGCTCGTGTGCGCCAACGAGATGCTCGCGAAAAGCAGCTTCTGAGCTGAGCAGCGTCGCCCACTCGGCTGCGCTATGCGCCTGCAACGCGAAAGGCTTAACGCGCACCCCTGGCGTGCGCGCTGCTAGCACGGTGATAGCAGGATGCTGCTCCAGCTCATGCTCTGTGGTGATCACCGACTCCGCACTGCAGCCGATCAGCGCTGGGACGCCCAGCGCCTCGCACAGTTCAGAAGCAAGCGCTTCGATGATCGGCATAAAGTGCGCGGTGAAGAAGCACACCGCCCAATCAAACGGCGGCGCTGCCGACATCTGCGCCAGCAGCAACGCGACAACTGTGGCTGGGTCGCACCGCTCAATGGATTCACCGCGCGCGAAGAGCATCTCTTCGGTCGCATGGGCGGCAACAAAGCGCATAGCCGCAGCCATGTTGAGCATTGTAGCAAGCGCATCGCGCGCCTTGCATCAACGAAGAAGGCTATCCTTCGACTAGTGCTGCGCCTGAATGTTGGATACTCGCGCCGCGCCAGACACGCGCGATTCCAGCAACTCGCAAACACATCCTGCCATTGCAACACATGGCGATGCCACTCATCGACGAGGAAAACCCAGCATCAGCGCGCTGCATGCGAGCGCTACTCTCCGTGCCACTCCCTTCAGCAGCTACTCCACTCTGACAATCGGCACGAAGACACGCACTGTGTGCTCCGACGGACGCCTCACGATCGGCAGGAACGCACGATACGGGTTAACCTCCACTTCCTCCGCCTGCCGCGCCAGTGATTGACCGCGATACGAAACTGTCATCGCGTTCACCACTCGATACGACTGATGCAGTGGCGTGTTTGCACCTGCGCGCACCGTCACCGTGATGCGCACTGCCTGACCTGCCGGCACCAGCACGTCACGCCACACCAGCACACCACCCGCGCTCTCCTCTGGTACGACCGATGCCGTCACAAACGTCATCCGCCCGTCCAGCGCGTCCGTCACTGTTGCTCGGGAAGCGGCTGATCCAGTGTTGCTCAGCACCAGCGTGTAGCTCACCAAGTCACCCACGTATACCCGATCAGTGTGTGCCACCTTCGCCGTCCCGCTGTTGTTCAGCTCGGGCTGCTCATCGCTGTCGCACGGCAAGCTCCAGCACTCCGGCTCATCCGGCGGGTAGAGATTGTCCGCCGTCCAACTGAAGCGGTTGACAAGCTCCGCCGTCGC
>JANWUW010000016.1 GCA_025057935.1 Thermoflexales bacterium | reverse complement strand
TCGGGCAGCACAGCGACGCCGGGCAAAGTTTTGCCCTCGAGAAACTCCAGCGAGGCGCCTCCGCCAGTGCTGACGTGAGTGATGCGGTCTGCCAAGCCAGATTGCTCAACCGCAGCCGCCGAATCGCCACCTCCGACGATGCTCACCGCGCCAGATTCTGCCACAGCGTGCGCAACGGCAAACGTGCCCTTGGCGAAGTTCGGGAACTCGAACACACCCATCGGTCCGTTCCAGACCACCATCTTGGCGTTGCGGATGACCTGCTCGAAGAGCGTCAGGGTGTGTGGACCGATGTCGAGCACGCGCCACCCAGGCTGCACCTGCCCAATGGTGGCGACGCGATGATTTGCCTCATTGCTGAAGGCATCTGCAATCACCACATCCACAGGCAGCATGATCTTGCCGCTGCTTTTGGCGAGCAGCTCACGCGCTTGCTCGAGCGCCTCATCTTCGACCAGTGAATCGCCCATCTCATAGCCCTCCGCCTTGAGGAAGGTGTTCGCCATGCCGCCGCCGATCAGCAACTTGTCGGCGAGGGGGAGCAGGTTGTTGATCACAGGCAGCTTGTCGCTGATCTTTGCGCCGCCCAAGATCACCACCAGCGGGCGCTCTGGATCGGTGAACACCTTGCTGAGGAAGCGGATCTCCTTCTCCATCAGGAAGCCCGCGGCAGCTGGCAGAAAGTGTGCCACCGCCTCAACGGAGGCATGCGCGCGATGCGCGCTGCCGAAGGCGTCGTTCACATACACGTCGCCCAGCGCCGCCAATTGTTTGGCGAAGTCGGGGTCGTTCTTCTCCTCTTCTTTGTGGAAGCGCAGGTTCTCTAGCAAGAGCACATCGCCGGGCTTGAGCGCGCGCGCTTGGGCTTCGACCTGCGGACCGACGCAGTCCTCGGCGAATTGCACTGGGCGCCCAAGCAGTTGCTCCAGCCGAGCTGCGACAGGGCGCAGGCTCTGCGAAGGATCAACGCCTTTCGGTCGCCCAAGATGCGACATCAGCACCACTGCAGCGCCTTGGTCCAATGCGTAGCGGATAGTGGGCAATGCTGCACGGATGCGAGTGTCATCGGTGATTACTCCGTCCTTCAGCGGCACGTTGAAGTCCACGCGCATTAACACGCGCTTGCCAGCAAGTGAAGGGAAATCGCGGATCGTGCGCTTGTTGAACACGGTTGCTACTCCTGCTTTATTACCGCGTTTCGCGCGGTAGTTTGATGATGCCGCACGTCATTCTACCGAGGCGGAGCAAGTTCGCCGCGTGCCGCGAGGCGAAATAGCTTAAGGCTGCGCCCACACCATCACCACGCTCGGCACGGGAGTTATCGAATCCATGGCGTACGGGGCTGAGGCGTTGCTCAGCCACAGCCCAGACGAGCCGCCGCCGTCGAGGTTGAGCGCGCGCCAAACGCCAAGGTCGCTCTGCGCGAGGTAGGTCGCGAGGTCTTGCAGCCGCCACTGCGCGCGCTGCGTCACGCCAAAGATCAAACGTCCTTCGCGGTCGATCGCGACGAAGCTGCGGCGATGGCGAATGCCCTCCTCTGGCAGCCCGTCTACCGGTGCGCCGTCCATCACCAACATTGGGAAGCTCTGCACCGCCTGCGTGACGCGTGGGTCGGGGCGGTAGGGTGTTGTGCGCAACCAGATCAGCAGCGGCGCTCCTTCGCGCCACGCTAGCATGCCGCCGAAGCCGCGATAGCTGCGCCCAAAGCTGCGCCCGTCGGCGATCAGCAAGCCAGTGGTTCGGTTTTGGTCGTCGAAAAATCCGCCGTTGATCACCACGTCGGCGCTGCTGATCTGCTGCCATTGGCGCACGGTGCGAGGCAGGTTGGGGTCGTAAGCGACACGCAGCGTGATGCGCGCTGGGTCGAGGCGCACGAGCAGCAGCCACTCGCGATGCTGTTCCGCGTGCGCTTCGATCAGCGTGTATTCAACGCCAGGTGCCTTCCGCAGCCAGCTGCTTGACGTTGATTTGGGCGTGGGCGTGGGCTCAAAGATCGTCGCAGCAGGGCGGCGGCTGGGGGTGGGCGTAGCAGAAGCACAAGCGCCTGATAGCAGAATCAACGCGAAGAGCGCGAGCTTGCTTGCGAGGTTCACGCGCGCGCTTCGATGACGAACGTCGGCACAGTGCTGCCCCCGCCAGCAGTGACGTTGAGCAGAGCCGCAGTGGAGAGGCGCGTGAGGCAGCCCGAGGCGTAAGCATCTTGCCAAATGTATGGGTTGGTGTCCAGCCAGCGGTCGAGGATGTGCAGCGCGCCGTCGGCAAAGCTTGGATACGGCTCAGCAGGCACTGTGACGCGCGCCTGCACTACAGTCGGCTGGGCAAGCGCTTCGCGCAGCGCCTGCTCCCACTCCGCCTGCGAGACCGTCCAGCCGAGCACCACGCCCTTGCCGCCATATTCGTCCGCTGGCTTGAGCACAAAAGCGTCTTTGTGCTGTGCGATGAAGGGCAGCAAGTCCACCGATTGACCCTCATAGTGCGTGCGTCGTTCGGTGACCACGCGCGTCCACGGGATGTAGCGCTGGATGGCGCGCTGCTCCTCAGGGGTGAACATGTCTGCGTTGGTCTCGTCGCTGAGCACAGCTAGGCTGGTCTTGCGGTGGAGGATCTTGCAATGGAACGAATTGACCATGCACACGGCGCGCTCGCGCACAGCGCGCACCAACGGGCTGTTCATCCCCTCGCGCGTGATCAATTCGCTGATGAGCACGCGCTTATACACCAGGTTCACTGGCGCGCCAGCGACAAAGAGACGCCCGTTGTGATAGTCACATGCGCGCGGGTCGGCGATCACACACTCGAAGCCTAGCGCCTGTGCATAACGCTGGAACTCGACGAACTCCGCGCGAGTAGGCACGTCCTCCCAGTCGAGGATGGCGATGCGCGGTCGTGAGCGACCGCCCCACTCATCGTAGCTTTGCAGCAATGCATTGAGCACATGATGTTTGTGTGGGATGAGCGGATGCACCTCGTAATGCTGCTCGAAGCGGCGCATCACCGGCAGCGCGAGCATGATCTCGGCAAGCGCGTCGTGATAGGCGCCTCCGGCAGGGGTCTCAGCGTTGTATTCCGTGCAACGCGGCACGCCATTGGCGAAGAACGTGTCCATGCGGGCGGTGGGGCTACTAGCGCGGTAGGGCTCGGGGTCGCGGATGAGCGCCTCTTCCCAATCAGCGAGGCGGAACTGCGCGCGAAACGCCGCATCGTGTAATGCGCGCACGTAGGCTTTGCGGAAGGCTGGCAGCAGCGCGTGCATCGCTGCCTGCAATTGGCGATACTGCTCTGTGGTGAGAAAGCGCGGGCGCAGCACGGTGCAGACTGGGCGTGTGCCGAAGGTCAAACCGCGCTGTTGTTGTAGCGCGTCGAGCATGCCTTGGCTTTCAGCGGCAAGGTCGCCTTCCGCAAGCCAGTCGTGGTAGCGCGCGATAGCAGTTTGCAAGTCGGTCATGGTGGGCGGACCCTTTTCAGGTGGGTATGATGATTGTAACGACGCAGCGAGGTCATTGAACGTGTGGATGCAGCGAACAACAATGCGCGCCGAGAGAGGCTGATCTCGGCGCTGATCGTGATTGCTGCCTGTGCTGTGGCAGCGTTGCCGCTCTGGGTTGGTCCCGGCTTGGTGAACACGCGCGCTGGGGGCGATAGCCCGTTTCTCCTCGTGCGCACCTTCGAGCTAGCGGAGAACTTACGCGCGGGTATCTTCCCAGCGCGCTGGATGCCCAACGCAGCTTACGGCTTTGGCTACCCCTTCTTCTACTTCTACGCTGCGTTGCCCTACTATCTCGCCGCAGGCTTGACCGTAGCAGGGGTGGATCTCCTCGTTGCGATCAAGCTCACGCAGACGCTTGGTTTTTTCGCGGCTGCAGCTGCGATGTTCTGGCTCGCGCGGCGTTGGCTCAGCCGCACTGGTGCAGTGGTCGCAGCGTGCGCGTACACCTTCATGCCGTTCCACCTGGTGAACGTTTACGTGCGCGGTGACTCGCTGAGCGAGTTTTGGGCGTTTGTGTGGTTTCCGTTGATCCTTGGCGGCGTTGCTGCAGTGGTCGCAGGGCAGCGCGGCGCGACTGGGCTGCTGGCGCTCGCGTTGGCTGCGTTGGCGCTCACGCACAACGTGAGCACGCTGATCTTCGCGCCGTTGGCGGCGATCTGGGCGCTCGGTCTGGTGGGAATTACCCTAAGTGATTGGCGAACGCGCTTGCGCCGATTCGGCTCGCTGCTTCTTGCTGCAGGGCTGGGGCTTGCGCTCAGCGCATGGTTTTGGTTGCCTGCGCTTGCGCTCATGCCCCAGGTGCAGCTCGATGATCAGACCAGCGGCTACTTCCACTACACCAATCACTTCCGCGCCTTGGATTTAGTGCAATCGAGCTTCTTCTTCGACTACAGCCTTGCTGATGGGCGCCGAGCGTTTGCGATGGGGTTAGTGCCGAGCGTGTTGATCATGCTGGGCATCTTCGCGGGCGCATTGAGCTTGGCGCGTGCAGAGCAAAAGGGCGCATGGGCGCTGATGGTGGTGCTCTTCGCACTCAGCACGTTCATGATCGCGCCCCTCTCGGCGCCCGTTTGGGAAACGTTGAAGCCTCTGCAGTGGGCGCAGTTTCCGTGGCGTTGGCTTGCGGCGCAAAGCGCGTTTGCGGCGCTGCTGATCGGCGGCATTGGTGGTGCGCCGCGAATGGCGCTGCGCGCAGCGGTGGCGCGAGTCGGCGCGCTGGTCTCAGTGCGTTCGACACTCGTGAGCCTCCCTACGTCGTGGTGGCGACGCTTTGCGGGGCTCGTCTTCGTGCTGATGCTCGGCTGGTCTGCGCTGGCTCGGCTACCAAACGCGCGGCTCGACGTGCGCGCTGAGGATGTGAACGCCTACAGCGTTCAGCTCTACGAGTGGTTTTCAGGCAACATCGGCACCACCATTCGCGCTGAGTACCTGCCTGTAGTTGTGCAGCCGCGCCCGTATACGGGCTTTGCGGTGCTCGGTCGAACGCCGCGCGCGTTGCCGCTCGAGGATGCGCCGCTTGATGCCGTCGCTTCGGAGCGAGTGCTGCACACGCCCAACGTTCAAACGTGGCGCGTGCGGCTGACGCGCCCGCTTTCGGTGGCGCTGCCGATGTTTGCTTTGCCGGGAGCTACGCTGCGTATCAACGATGCGCCGCCGCAGGCAGTGAGCTTCGCGCCCTCTGGGTGGGTACGAGTGCGCCTGGAAGCTGGGGAGCACACGGTGAGCGTGCAGCGCGCACCGCTGCCGCTGGAGCAATGGGCGAACGCCTTAAGCGGCGCGACCGCACTAGCGATGGCGCTGGCAGGTCTGGGCTCGCTAATCGCGCAGCCGCGCGCTCAGCGGCAGCGAAAGTTAGTGCGCTTGGCGCTGGTTTGTGTGTTGTGCGTTTTGGGCGTGATCGGTTTGACGTTGCTGCGTCCCCCTCCTGAGGCGCCGCCGCTGCAGGCGCTGGACTTCGACCAACGCCCTTTCGTGCACCGTGGACCAATTCACTTCGTCAAAGGCAGTACGCCCTACACGCTCGTCGGCGCAGCGATTACGCCCACTGTGCTTCAGCCCGGTGCGCCGTTCACGCTCACGCTGCGCTGGCAAGACGATCGCGCGCCTGCGGGCATCACGGTGACGCAAGAGCTACCGATGGGCGGCGCGTTTCTCAACGTGTTTCGCTACGCGCGTGAGCAGCGCGCTGCTGACCCACGTCAAAGTCAACACCGCCTGCTCGACGCGGCGCTTCCCAGCCCGCTGCTGATTTTGGTGCAAGCCCACGACACCGAAGGACGCCTGCTGCCAACGTTCACCAATGATGGCGCTGAGCTGCGCGTGCCGTTGGCGGGCGGGTTCACTTCAGGTGCGCTGTTGCACGTCGGCACGGTTGTCGCACCTGAGTCGCCGCGCGTGCCGTTCACTAACTCCGAGCGCGCGCTTCACTTGGTTGCGTTGGACTGGTTCTTGCCCTCGCATCATGAGGCGTGTTTTCGACCCACTTGGCGTTGGGCTGCGGATCGCTTGCCGTATGGCGAAGCGTGGCAGTTTTCGTTTCGCTTGCGCGATGCGTCAGGACAGCTGCGAGTGCAAGCCGACGCCCAACCGCAAGGCGGCTTAGTGCCTACGTGGGCCTGGTTGCCCGGTGTGCGCGTGCCTGATAGCTACTGCGCGCGCGCCGAGCGCGGCATAGACCTGCCTCACGGTGCGTCCTACTCGTTGGAGATTGTGTGGTATCGCCTCGCAACCCGCGAGGAGATCGGGCGTGCGCGCTTTCAAGGCAAGAGTGAAGGCGTGGGAGGGCTGCATGTGCTGCTGCCGTAGAAGGCTGCTGCTGGTTGTGCTGTCGCTGAGCATAGCTGCATGCGCAGTGCCGCGACCCGCAGTGAAGATCGCCCTAGTGGCACCCTTCGAGGGGCGCTTGCGGCGTGTAGGCTACGATGTCTTTCCCGCTTTTCGGCTGGTGATCCGCCAGCACGCGCAACAACCAACCCCCGTTGCCGTAACGTTCATCGCCTTCGACGATCGCGGCGACCCCGAAATGGCGGCGCGCGTGGCAGAACAGGTAGTGCGCGACCCTGAAGTGGTGGGCGTGATCGGACACTTTGCGCTAAGCACTACTCTCGCTGCGCTGCCTGTGTATGCGCGAGCGAACATGCCGCTGCTCGCGCCGCATGTGCCCGCAGATGCGCTGCCGCCACATCCGCTGCTCTTCCGCATGGGACCCGCTCGTGACGCGCCGCGGCACGTGGACGCCACACCGTGCGCCGAGGTTGCGCCAGCGCTGCCGCTCGACGCAGCGTTTGGTGTCTGCGTGGGCGATGCTCCTGCGCCCAACGGGTTCCCCGAGGCTGAGCAAGCGCTTGCGGGCTTTGCAAGTATTTCGCTTGGGCCGCCGCCCACTGCGCGCTCCATCGTCGGCTACGAGGCAGCGCAAGTGATGCTATTAGCAATAGACGCTGCAGCACAGTACAGCGCACCGCCAACACGCGCAGGAGTCGCTGAGGCGCTGCGCCGCGTGCGTCGCGATGGACTTCTCGGCACGATCACGTTCGATGCTGAAGGGCGCTGGCGCGAGGCGCCGCTGTGGCGATTCGCGCGGTGAGCATGGTAGCCATAAAGCCGCTATAATGCACTTCGCATCTTGCCCCACCTATGTCTGAGAAAAGCCTTCGTGTACTCATCGCTGACGATGAATCCATCATTCGCATGGGGCTGCGCACCATCCTCACTGAGCTGGGGCACACGGTGCTCAGCGCTGCGGACGGAATCGAAGCAGTGACCCTCGCGCAACGCGAGGACCCCGACATCGCCCTACTCGACATCCGCATGCCGTTCCGTGATGGACTGGAGGTTGCTGCCGAGATTCTGAAGCATCGCCCCATTCCTATCATCATCCTCACGGCGTACAACGAGAGCGCGCTGTTGGAGCGCGCAGCCGAGTTGCCTGTGCAGGGTTACCTCGTCAAGCCAGTGAAGCGCGACGACCTCATCGCCACCATGCGTGTCGCCATCGCCACGTTCAACCAGCAGCGCCAGCTAGCGCAGAAAGTGGATGAGCTGGAGGAAAAGCTCACTGCGCGCAAGCTGATCGAGCGTGCGAAGGGCGTGCTCATGAAGCACGGCATGGGCGAAGAAGAGGCATATCACCACATCCAGATGACGGCGCGATCGCGGCGCACTACGATGAGCAAGATCGCGCAGGAGATCATTGACCGCGCGTTGAAGAGCGGCGAGTTGCGTCATTGAACGCGCACAAGTACGCGCAGCGCCTGCCGAAAATCCTCGGGCAGCGGCGCGCGCACCACGACGCGCTCTCCCCGTGATGGGCTGACGAACGCAAGCGCTGCCGCGTGGAGCAATTGGCGCGGCGCCAACTGGCGTGTGAGCGGATCGCTGCGTGCGCCGTAAACGGCATCGCCTACTATCGGAAACCCCGACGCGGCGAAATGCACGCGCAATTGATGCGTGCGCCCTGTGATCGGTCGCGCTTTGACCAGCGAGTAAGTTCGCGCAGGCTCATCGCGCAGCGCAAAGCGCGCTAACGTCGCGTAGTGCGTCAGCGCTGCGCGACCACTTGGCACGATCGCCATGCGCTGACGATGTCGCGGATGTCGTCCGATCGGCTGGTTGATGTTCCCCTCAGGAGGATGCACAGCACCTACGCACAGCGCAAGGTAAAGCTTGTGCACGTGTCGCGCCTTGAACTGCGCTTGCAGCGCTTGATGCGCTGACGCGGACTTGGCGACGATCACCAAGCCGCTCGTCTCTTTGTCCAGCCGATGCACAATGCCCGGGCGCAGCGGGTCGCCCACGTTGGCAAGCGCCGGGCGATGAAACAGCAGCGCATTCACCAACGTGCCGCGCGTTTGTCCTGCGCCTGGATGCACGGCGATGCCAGCTGGCTTGTTGACCACCAGCAGGTCTTCATCTTCATAAACGATGTCGAGCGGCAGCGGCTCTGGCAGAGGCTGCGTCGGTTCGGGATCAGGGATCGTCACTTGCACACGATCGCCGATGCGGACTCGAAATTTGGGCTCTGTGCATGTGCGGTCATTCACTTGCACGTAACCCGCGGCGATGAGGCGCTGCACCGCGCTGCGGCTGAGAGAAGTGAGCGCTTGCGCCAGCGCCTTGTCGAGGCGATCGTTAACTGTTAACGTCAGCAGGCGTGTCTCCACGGCGCAGTTAAGCGCGTTCGCGATAGGCTGCGGGCACAAGCTGCAACGCAATCCACCGCTTGAAGGGTGCGTAGTGCTTGCGGTAGTAGCGCTGGCGGCTTTGCCATTTCAAACGCTCAGCGCGCGCGCTTGCTTGTTTGCTGCTTGCACCGCCATAATGCGTGACCACCGCTTCGGGCACGCACCACACTTCCCAGCCTGCGCGCTGCATGCGCACTGCCCAGTCAATCTCCTCGCAGTACATCTCGAACTGCTCATCGAGCAGCCCCACTGCGCGCACTGCGTCAATGCGCGCGAGCATGGCTGCGCCAAGCGGATGTCCTACGCGGAAGGGCGCGCCTTTGTAGCGTTGAGGTGCGTAGCGACCATCCAACCACGTGTCGCGGAAGCGCCAGAGCCAAGGTTGCGTCTCAAGCAGCAACTGCATAAGCCCCGGCAGCGCAAAGGCGCTGTGCTGCAGCGAGCCATCAGGGTTGAGCAGCTTTGGTCCGCACAGCCCGCAGCGCGGATGCATCTCCATGAAGCGCAGCAGCGCTTGTGGCGCGCCGGGATGCACGATTGTGTCTGGGTTGAGCAGCCACGCGAATCTCGCTTCTTCCTCGAGCACAGCGCGCAGCGCTTGGTTGTTGGCGCGCGCGTAGCCAAGATTCTCAGTGTTGGCGATGAGATGCACCTGAGGGAACGCGGCGCGCACCCACTGCGGTGTGCCGTCCGTTGAGGCGTTGTCCACGACGATGATGCGCGCCTGAGTGTCGCCGAGCGCGGCGATGAGCGAGCGCAGACACGCTTCCAGCAGCGAGCGCACGTTCCATGTGACGATGATGACTGCCAGCCTCGCACTCACGGCTCCACTAACGTCACGAGGATCGGCGTGACGTAGCTGTTGATCGGCGCGATCTCCACTTGCTCTTGGATCAACGCGCCCCAGATGCGGAATGGATTGCGTGGCGGGATGCGGTCGAGCACAATGCAACCGCGCACCACGACCTGCTTTCCAGGAGCGAGGTAATAGAGCTTGACGCCGTTGTGCTCCACCACGTCCAAATCCGCGAGAGTGCCCACTGCCCAGCGCCAAGGATGATCTTCGCCGGTGTTCGTCTCATAGTTAATCCCCACGCGCCACACGCCGGGCTCTTCCGGGTAGCCTTTCGTGTAGCGGTTGGTGTGCATGGTGTAGCAATCGTTGGGGTCGAACGGCCCTGCGGTGCGAATAGGTGTTTTGCCGACGTTGCGCACTGTCATGGTGAAGTAAAGCGTGTCGCCTAACTTGAGCGTCAGCTCTGGCGTGCGGCCAACGCCTGACCACTCAATGCCGTTGCCGTTGGGCTGGATCACGATCTCCGCCATGGGGCGACCGCTGTCGCGGATCGTGAGCGGGCGTGTGAGCACATCGCGCTGACCTACGCGATCCTCCAGCTCAGCGACGATCACATACTCGCCATCTGGCGGCGGGTCAGCGCCGAGGTTGATGCCGCCGTCGTAGTCGTAGAAGTAGCGCCCGGGCGGCAGCTCATCCTCGTCCAAGATTTGGCGCACGCCCTCTTGTCGTGGAACGTCGTAGCGGAAGCCGTCAGGACCAGTGACGTATACGCGCAAGCGTCCTGTCTTGTTGGTTACCACGTTGATGTAGACGTGGTCTTCAATCGCGTCGCGGTTGGGCGTGAAGGCGGTGGTCGAGGTGGTGAACTCAAGGATTTGCGGCGCAAGGCGCTCGCCGTTTTGCACGCGCAGCACGCCGCTGCGGCTTTCGCGGCGCCCGTCCTCTGTCTTCGCCTCAACTGTCCAGGTGTATTCGCCATCGGGCAGCACACGTCCCTCCGCGATGCCGTTGAACAACATCTCATAGGGCACAGGGCGAGCGGGACGCGCTGCATTCTCGCGCACAACGTAGCGTCGTCCCTTGGCGTCAGTGAAGTAGATGGATACTTCAGCAGGAGCAGTGAGGCGGTAGCGAATCCACGTAAGGTCGTCCACGCCGTCGGCGTTCGGGCTAATCACGGCGGGCTCGACGGAAGCCTCCACTAGAACTGCCCCGCTGGGCACGGCGCATGCGGTGCTGATCACAACCAGCGCGATGAAGATCGCAGCACGCTGAGGCGCTCTCATCGCTCGGCGCAGCAGTATAGCAACGCCGTCATGCGGCTCGGCGCACCGCGTGTGGCTGACCTCTGAGCTGGAGCAGAGCAGGGGTGGCAAAAGCGCCCATCGCCACAAACACTGCTGCTGCCACACCTGCGCCCTCCCAGAACAAGAGGTTGGCGAAGCTTTCGCCGATCCAAACGATGGCGTATGCGACCACAGGCAGCGCCGCGTGATCAACTCGGGTTGGGGGAGGCGTGCGATCGAGCCAAGTCCAAAAGACGTAGATGCTCGACGCTGTGACGAACCAACCAAGAAAGTTGCTCAACGGAATGCCAAAGTAGTGCAGCGCGCTCGATTCTGCCCAGATCCATGCGCCGTCGGCGACCATGCGCGGGTCCAGGCTCAAATCCCAGGCGGTGATGGCTGCGGCTGCGAGCGGCAGGCGTGTCCAAGCGCCTAGAGCGCGAGCGAGCACGCCGGCTGTCAGCCAAGCTGGATACAGCATCATGAACCACGCCATTGGGATGATCAGCGGCACTTGGCTGAGCAGCTTCGGACCGAGGAGGTCAGTGTAGGTGTAGGTGCCGAAGATCAGCCCGTGCTTGCTGCCCAAGTACTCGGCGGCGAAAGCAAGCGCAAATGCGCTGCTGAGCATGCCCACCGTGCGCGCGAAGCCGCGCGTCTCGACGCTGTGCACAAGTGCGAATCCGAAGAGCAAGCCTGCAGTGATCCAGGTCGCTGCGCTGGTGAGCGCGGTTTCGCCAACCGTGCGCAGCAGCGCGTAGACCGGCATGCTAAGCACGTAAGCGAGCAGCAGCAACGCCGATAAGCGTGCAGCGCGCCGCGAGGTTGGCGAGGCGCACACTAGCAGCGAAGGCGTTTGGCTGCCCATAGGATGCGCGGCAAGCGGCGCAGCTTCTCCGCAAAGGTGAGATGAGCGCGCCGATGGAACACGTCGAAGTCGTTCGCCTCGATCTTTGCGAGGATGTCGCGGTAGAGCACGCCTGCGGCGCACACAGCGAGGCGCCCTTCCGGCTTCAACAGCGCCACTGCCGGCAGGCTCTGCGCATAAAGTTGTCGCGCGCGCGCGATCTCGAAGCGCATCAGCGCGCGAAATCGATCGTCTAACACATGCTGCATCAAGTCAGCCTCGGTGTACCCAAAGCGCTGCAGGTCTTCTTGAGGCAAGTAAATGCGCCCGCGACGTAAGTCCTCACCCACATCGCGCAGGATGTTGGTGAGCTGCATAGCGACGCCGAGATCGATCGCTGCGGCGCGCGCGCGCGCGTAGGTCTCGGGTGAGTCGTCCACAAGCCCGATGATGTGCATGCTGATCAAGCCCACAGTGCTGGCGACGCAGTAGCAGTAGCGGCGCAACGCCTCCCAGGTGTCGTAGCGCCGAATGCTCAAATCCATCTCGCAGCCGTCAATCAGCTCCTCGACGTACTGCTGGGGCACACGATATGCTTCGCGCACTGCGGACCAGGCTGCCAGCACGGGGTTGTCCTGCTCAGCGGCGCTCAGGCGCGAAGCCGTGCGCCATGAGAGGAGGCGCGAGCGCGTCTCCGGCTCACTCTTCGCCAGCACATCCACGAGGTCGTCGGTGGTGCGGCAGAAGGCGTAAAACGCGCGGATCGCGCGCCGTTTCGGCGCTGGCAAGAAGCGCGTGCTGAAGTAGAACGTTTTGGAGTGATCGCAGGTGATCTCGTCGCAGAGTTGATAGGCGCGCTCCAGCGAAAGCGGATGCTCGGCTGGACTTGAGTCAGCGCGCCACTTGAGCGGCTTGATCATGGGTATTCCTCTAGAAGGCAGCAGCCGCTACTCAGGCTCAACGAGGGAGAGAGGGCGCATCACCACGAAGTGGATGCTGGGTGTGGGCGTCGCGGTGCACGTCGTGCATGTGTCGTCCTCCTAATGCGTTGGCTTGCTGTGCGTACTACAGAACATTATCGGCTTGTTTTGGCATGTCGGCACGGCAGCGAAACGCCCCCAATTCTCGCAGGGCGCATGTAGCGCTGCGCTGGTGCACAGCCCGCTTTAATGCGTGAGCTGGCGAGCTCATTACGACACTCCATCTTAACCCCGCAGACTCTGCAGCGGCTTCTGAGACGCAGGTTGCGCACCCGTACAATCCCAATGCATGGCTGTGCTTCGCGTCGAGAATCTAAGCAAGTCCTACGGCGCGTTTGATGTGTTCACAGGGCTAGAGTTCAGCGTGGCGCGCGGCGACAAAATCGCGCTCGTTGGAGCCAACGGCTGCGGCAAAAGCACACTGCTGCGCGTCCTTGCTGGTGTCGAACAGCCAAATCCCGGCGGGCATGTGCACCGCGCGCGCGGCGCGCGCTTTGGGTATCTCGCGCAGACCGCTGAGGAAGCCGACGCGCGCACTCCTTGGCAGTTAGCGTGCAACGCCTTCGAGAACTTGAACTCGCTGCGCGCGCGCATGATGCAGATCGAGCAAACTTTGGCGCAGCCCAACCTCGATGCTGCACGCGCTGAAGCATTGCTGGACGCCTACGGGGCGCTGCAGCAGGCGTTCGAGCAACAAGGAGGCTATCTCATCGAAACGCGCACGCGCCAAGTGTTGCACGGATTGGGGCTCGACGAAACCGCGTGGCATCGCCCCATGCACGCTTTGAGCGGCGGGCAGCGTGTGCGCGCCAACTTGGCGCACTTGCTGCTCGCCTCTCCCGATGTCCTTCTTCTTGACGAGCCCACTAACCATCTCGACGCGCAAGCCGTCGAGTGGCTCGAGCGCTTCTTGCAGGCTTGGGAGGGCACGCTGATCGTTGTCTCGCACGACCGCTACTTCCTCGACGAGGTATGTGACCACGTGTGGGAAATGACGCGCAGCGCTGAAGGAGGCGCGCGGCTTGCGTTTTATCGCGGCGGCTACACTGAGTTCGTGCAGCAGCGCGCTGAGCGCCAAGCACGCGCTCAGGCTGAATACGAAGCTCAACAAGCGTATATCGCCAAACAGGAGGAATACATTCGTCGCAACCTCGCCGGTCAAAATTCCGCTCAAGCGAGAGGACGCCTGCGACGTTTGAACCGCTTGGAGCGTCTTGAGCGCCCAGTGCAGCAGCGCGTGCTGCGTTTGCAATGGTCTAATGCTGGGCGCAGCGGCGACCGCGTGTTGGAGACGCGCGGCTTGGTGGTCGGCTATGAGCGCGCGCTGCTGCAGATGCCCGACCTCGTCCTCACGCGCGGAGAGCGCGTCGCAGTCATCGGACCGAACGGCGCTGGCAAGACCTCGCTCCTCAAGACACTGATCGGGCAGGTGCGCCCATTTGCAGGTGAGGTGCGCTGGGGTGCTGGGGTGCGCGTTGGCTATTTTGCCCAGGCCCACGAGGACCTCGATCCCAACCAGACGCTGGTAGAGGCACTGCTCCACAGCTGCCCCGACCTCTCGCTAGGCGAAGCGCGCGCCTGGCTGGGGCGCTTCTTGTTCAGCGGCGACGACCACTCTAAGCGCGTGGCGATGCTCAGCGGCGGTGAGCGCGGTCGCCTCGCGTTGGCACGCCTAGCGCTGCAAGGCGCAAACGTGCTGCTGCTCGACGAGCCAACCAATCACCTCGACATTCCCGCACAAGAGGCGCTTACTGAAGCGCTGCAACGCTTTGAAGGCACGCTTGTATTCGTATCGCACGACCGCTACCTGATCGCTGCGCTCGCCTCCCAACTGTGGGTCGTCACGCCGCGAGCGGGCGTTGCGCCTGCCGAGGTGCAGGTCTTCAAGGGTGCTTACGATGAATGGCGCGAGGCGCAAGAGCACGCTGATTCTGAGCTTGCTTCGGTTCGACAGAGCGCCAAGCCTGCGCCGGCGATGGGGGCGAACAAGCCACGCCTCTCCAAAAACGCGCTGCAGCGCCGCCAAGCCGAGCTGGAAGCTGTGATGCAGCGAATCCAAGCTCTTGAGGCGCAACTCGATGAGCTGAGTCAGCAGATGCAACATGCAGGCAGCGACTTCGCGCGCCTGCGCGCCCTCGGCGAGGCATACCGCCAGACTGAAGCGGCGCTTGCGGAGGCATGGGCAGCGTTTGAGCGGTTAAGCTGAGCGTTCATGCGTCGCGCGTTGCCGCTGTTGATTGCGTTGATGCTGATGTTTTCTGCATGGCTTGCGGAAAGCGCGCGCGACCTGCTATGGGCAAAATTCACCGCCTACACCAATCCCGTTCTGCAACTGTTGCCACCTGCGCCTCCTAGCCGACCCCTCACGCAGCGCCTCGTGCTGATCTGGGTGCGCGGGCTGCGGCTCGACGCTGCGCAACGCATGCCGACGCTCAACGCGCTGCGCGCGCGCGGCGCGAGCCTTATGGTTGAACACACGGCGCCAACGTGGCGCGCGCCGGCAACGTTTACGCTGCTCTCTGGGGCGCGCCCTGAGACTCATGGCGCGCTTCTGCCTGATGAAGCAGCAGGGCGCGGATTGGACACTCTGTTCCACGCCCTGCAGCGCGCAGGGCGCACGGCTGCGCTTGTCGGTGAGTCTCGCTGGGCAGATTGGTTTGAAGACGCTGTGCCGCGCCTCAGCCTTGTCGCGGCTGAAGATGTTGCCGCGCGCGATGACCAAGCTGTAACGCTTGCACTCGAAGCGCTGCGCGACGTAGAGCAGCCTGTGGCATTTGTGCTCGTAGAACTTGCGTTGCCTGAGGCAACCCTGCGCACTAACCCTGATGCTTACGCCACAGCCGTCGCTGCCACTGATGTGCGTGTGCAGCAGCTTGTCGGCGCGCTCGACTTGAGCAAAGTCACTGTCGCTGTGCTCGGCGATCGTGGGCTGGATGATCGCGGTCGCGACGGCGGCAGCGAGCCAGCGATCGCGCGCGCGCCTGCGGTGATAGCAGGCGCGGGTGTGCGCACAAACGTCGCGGCGATCGCCCGCGCTGAAGATGTAGCGCCGACGCTTGCCGTGCTCATGGGCGCAGCGCCGCCTGTGCATGCGCAAGGACGTCCGCTGTTTGAAATGCTGGACGCATCTCCCGAAGCGATGCAAGCGGCTGCCCAGCAGCTCACCGCGTTCTACGAGGCGTGGAGCGAACTTCATGCCCGCCCGCGCTTTGCCGCACCTCTGTTGCGCGAGTACGAAGCAGCGATCCACCAAGGCGACGCGCGCGCGTTTCAGGTGTGGTTCGTGCGTCTCGATCGCGCCGCTCAAGCCGAGCGCGACGAATTGCGCCGCGCAGCGCAGTGGATCCGCGTGCCGCTTGTGATCGGGATCGCGCTGACGCTTGCGGCGCTGGTCGGCGCAGGCGCGCAGGCAGCAGGCTGGGCAAGTGCCGCAGGCGGACTTGCGTTCGTCGCTGTTCAGGTAGCGTTCATGCTTGGCGACGGATCGCTGCCTTCCTTCACGCTCTTCGAGCAGGGTCAACCGCGCGCGCTTTGGATGCGCCTTGCGCCTGCAAGTGCGGCCGGCGTGCTGATCGCCAGTGTGCTCGTCGCTGTGCTCGTGCATCGCCGCTCGCCAGCGGATGTGCTGCTTGGTGTGAGCGGAGCGCTCGCGTTGGCTACTCTTGTCTCCGCAGCGTGGGCGCTGCGCTTGTATCTGGAATGGGGCGATCAGTGGGAGGGCTTTTTGCCGCCTGCGGACGACCTTGCGTGGGCACTTGTGGGCTTGAATCAGATCGCGGCGATGAATGCACGGGTCGCCGCAGACCTTCCACCGCTGCCGTTGTCGATCCTTGCGCTTGCGCTCGCTGCAGGCGTGCGCGTTCTTATCCGCCGCATTACGCCTGAGGATAGGCGCTGGCGTTGGCGTTGAAGCCTTGCTCGCTGAATGCCAACGCTCCCGTGCACTGATGACTCACCTTGGCAGTGCGTCGAGCAGCCGCGACAGCAGCGAAAGCATAACCAGCGCTGCTGCGTTCACCAGCGCTGCGAAGGCGAACAGCAGCGCGAACCAATATGCCCAGGGCAGCGCGATGATCGCGTTGAGCGCCAGCGCTGCTGCACCCACGAGCGCCAGCATGAGCAATGGATTGCTCGACCACGGCTGCAGATCGGAGGCGGAGGGCAGCATCGTGTTAGCGATGGCGAACGCGGCATACAGCCACAACCACGCGTCGGGCGCTTGCGCCAGCGCGATCACCCAACGCGCTATGTGCAACACCGCTTCTGTAGGCTCGTCCGTTGTCATCAACGCGCGCCAGGTCTGGTCGAGCCCGAACACATGCGTGCCGACCAGCGCCAGCGCGGCGATCCCAGTCGCCAGCGGCGCAAGCCCGATCAACGCTGCCCGAAGGTCATCGCTGCGCAGCACCTCGACGTAGCCGAAGCGCACCACGCCGCCGTGCAGCCGCTCAGGGCGCAGCGAGAGCTTGCGCACGCGCACGCCGAGCAAGCGCGCTGCCAAGACATGACTCAACTCGTGCAGTGCAACGCCGGGCAACAACACTAGCGCGTACAGCACTGTTGCCAGGGTCGGGTTGCCAGTGGAGCGAAGCAGCACCTGTTGCATGCGCTGATGCACGCGGCGCTCCAAGATCAACAGAGCGGCAAAGGTGCCCACAAGCGCGATCAACGCCCCCCACTGCACGGCGATCGCTGCTCCTCACGCGGTTTGTTTTTGCGAAGCAGCGCGCACAATGGCGATGAAGTCTTGCGCGACGAGGCTTGCCCCGCCAACAAGTGCGCCGTCGATGTCGGGCTGACGCAGCAGCTCTGGGGCGTTGCTCGGCGTTACGCTGCCGCCATACAGAATGCGGATTGCGTCTGCTACATCGCCGAAGCGCGCGCACAGTTCCTGCCGAATGAACGCGCAGCGCTGCTGAGCGTCTGCCGGCGTCGCTGGGCGACCAGTGCCGATCGCCCACACTGGCTCGTAGGCGATCACCAAATGCGCCGCTTCGGTGCTGCTCACGCCGTCAAGCCCGAGGCGCAACTGCTGCGCGAGCACAGCTTCGGTCTCACCGCGATCGTTCTGCTCCAGCGTCTCGCCGATGCACAAAATCGGGCGCAAGCTGTGTCGCAGCGCTGCGCGCACCTTGCGGTTGATGAAGGCGTCGCTCTCGCCGAAATGCTGGCGGCGCTCGGAATGCCCAACGATGACGTAGTCCACCCAGCCTGCGAGCATGATCGGCGAAATTTCGCCGGTGAACGCGCCTTTCTCCTGGTCGTGCATGTTCTGCGCGCCAAGCTTCAGCGGCGTGTCTGCGATCACGGCTTTCACGGCAGTGAGCGCCACAAACGGCGGGCACAGCGCCACTTCGACGTCATGCAGCGCCTGCACGCCAGCAACGATGGCCTCGGCGAGCTCGCGCGCCTCTTGGACGGTTTTGTTCATCTTCCAGTTGCCAGCAATGAAGGGTTGTCGCATAGCCTTTCGTTGTCGAAGATCGGGTTTTACCGTGCAGTGTAGACGAGTTTCGTCAGGCTCGTGACCTGAGGAATCTGTGCTCGCGCTAGAATCCGCTTCGTCATGCTCGATGAGCTCCACGTTGCTTTCATCGGCGGCGGCGTGATGGGCGAGGCGATGATCAAAAGCCTGCTTCGATCGGGCGCGATTGCCCCCGAGCGCATCACGCTCGCCGAGCCCAACCCCGAGCGTCGCACCCTCCTAAGCGACGCTTACGGCGTGCATGCCGTCATGCACAACGCCGAGGCTGTGCGCAGCGCCGACGTCGTTGTGCTCGCTATCAAGCCGCAAGTGATGAACGCTGTGCTCCACGATTTGCAGGGCGCGGTTCTCCCCGAGGCGCTGATCTTCTCCATCGCTGCCGGCATCCCGATTGCGCGCATTCAAGCTGTGCTTGGTCAGCACCAGCCTGTCGTGCGTGTCATGCCGAACACACCGGCGCAGATCGGCTGCGGCATCTCCGTTTGGACATGCACGCCGAATGTGAGCGAGCGCCAGCGCCGCGCGGCGTTAACCATCCTCAACGCTATGGGTGAGGAGATCTTCGTCGAGGACGAGGACATGCTCGACATGGCGACAGCGCTGAGCGGCACTGGCCCGGCTTACGTCTTCTTGTTCATGGAGGCGTTGATTGATGCAGGCGTACACCTCGGTTTCTCGCGCCCTATCGCTGAGAAGCTCGTCGTGCAAACGATCAAAGGCAGCATCGAGTACGCTATTGCCTCGCGCCTGCATCCAGCGCAGCTTCGCAATCAAGTGACTTCGCCCGGCGGCACAACTGCGGCGGCGCTGTATGAGCTGGAGAAGGGCGGCTTGCGCACTGTGATTTCGCGCGCAGTGTGGGCGGCCTATCGGCGCAGCGTGGAGCTAGGCAAGTCGAAGGAGGGTTCGCACTGATGCTGAGCGGCAAGATCGCGTTGGTCACCGGCGCAGGCAGCGGGATTGGGCGCGCCATTGCCGAGGCATTCGCCCACGAGGGCGCGCACGTGATCGTCCACGACGTGAAGCCCGAAGCTGAAGCTGTGGCTCGCGCTGTTGGCGGCGTGTTTCTGCAAGCCGACCTCGCCGACCCAGCCGCCGTGCGCGCCTTAGCCCAGCGTGCGCTGGAGTGGGCAGGAGGATGCGTGGATATTCTCGTCAACAACGCCGGCTTTCAGCACGTCAGCCCCGTTGAAGACTTCCCCGAAGATGTATGGCAGCGCATGATCCAAGTGATGCTCACAGCGCCGTTTCAGCTCATCAAGTATTTGCTGCCGGCAATGAAGCAAAAGCGCTGGGGACGCATCATCAACATCAGCAGCCTGCACGGCTTGGTCGCTAGCCCCTACAAAAGCGCGTACATCAGCGCCAAGCATGGCTTAATCGGCTTGACGCGCACTGTGGCGCTCGAAGCGGCTGAGTTCGGCGTCACGGTCAACGCCATCTGCCCTGCCTACGTGCGCACGCCGCTTGTTGAGGCGCAGATTGCCGACCAAGCGCGCATCCATGGCATCCCCGAATCCGAAGTGATCGAGCGCATCATGCTCGCGCCTGCGGCGATCAAGCGCTTGATTGAGCCAGAGGAGGTTGCTGCGTTTGCGGTGTATCTCGCCTCAGACAAGGCAGCGATCATCACGGGCGCAGCGCATTTGCTCGACCTTGGCTGGACAGCGCGCTGAGCGCGTCTAATCCACCTGCCACACTGAAAGCGCGTTGTTCAGCTCGCCCAGCGCCACTTGTCGACCATTTGGGCTGACGGCGAGTCCCCAGATAGGGGCGCGCAGCGTGATGCGCCGCAACAATTGCCCATTGCGCAACGACCACACCGCGAACTCGCCGCGCACGAAAGCGCGCTCGTTGATGGGCGACTCAATAGTGTCTTCAGTGGGCACCATGCTAGCTGTGAAGAGCAGCGTGCCTTCGCGGTTCGCCTCAAAGCTCACCACGCTGCCGGGCGCGTGCTCGAGCGCAACGGGCTCGCCATCGGGCACGCGCACCCAACGCAGCCGGTCGCTGCGCTCGCCGAACACGAAGTCTGCGCCGCCGCCCACGAAGCGCCCCCCCGCGGCTGGCTGATCGAGGGAAAGCGCGCGCGCCACGCGCGCATTGTCAACATCGAAGAAGAGCAGGGATTGCTCCGTGATCGCTGCGACCCACTTGGCATCAGCGCTGACGGAGAGGGCGCGCACGCGCTGCGTGGGCGTGAGCGGCGCATTCGCCAACACCTCGCCGCGCAAGTCCAGCACGCGCAGGGCGTCTGCCGTGGCAACAGCGAAAAGGTTGCGCGCGTTCTCGCAAGCGCTCACGGCAAGCGTGTCTGCGGGCAGCGGAATGCGGCGCTGGCGACGCCCGTTCTCTACGTCCCAAACCGCAACTGCAGCTTCGCTCGTGGAGCTTGCCTCGAGCAAAGCGAGCAGCGGCGCTTGAGTGCCGAAGCACAGCGGCGTGCGGCGCGTGCCCTCGTCTTGTGAGATCGTGCCGACTGGATCGCCGCTTGTGCGACGCACGGCGACGGCGCCATCTTCTGTCTGCACAGCGATCAAAGCGCCGCGCGGGTCAACCACCACGCGACGCACTGCTCTGCGATGGGCAGCGATTCCCTCCAGCGTGCCATCTGCCGCGCGATGAACAGCGAGCGCGGCAGAGGGATACAAGCCTCCGCGCGAAAGCAGCAAGTTGCCATCTGCAGAAAAGATCGGCTCCATTAGTGGGCGACGCACTGCGCTTTGAACCACTGCGCCGTCGCTCACGCGGAAGGCGGTCAGCTCCTCAGTGCCGACGAGGTAAATGCGTTCCGAGTCAAGGTCGAAAGCCACGCTTGCGATGACTAAGCCAGCGTTGAGCCGAAAGCGCGCCAGCACACGCTCAGCGTCGAGGTCGTACACGTATGCTGAGTTGCCGTCGTTGATGGCGAGGTAACGGTTGCTGACGTCAAAAGTGGGGAAGACGCGCCCTCCGAGGTCTTCAAACGTGCGCACGACGCGCGGGCGTGGCGCATCAAGCGCCCACACTACCAGCGAGCGACCGTCTGAGGCACCGAAGCGCGTGCCGTCGGGGCTGAACGCTGCGGCTGCAGCGGTCTGTGTAAAGAAGCCGCTCAGCGTGAGCGGCGCAGTGGACTGCAGGGGGCTGTACACCAACACATCGCCGTTCTCTAGCAGCGCCGCGAGCCGCTCGCCATCCTCTGAGAAGCGCAAGGTGCGCGTCTGCGGCGGCAGTTGAATGCCCAGTTCGCGCGCGCTGCCATCCTCAAGGTCCACGCGGTAAAGCTCGCGCTGCGCCACGAGCACTGCTGTGCGCCCATCTACGGTCAGCGCGAAATCAGAAGCTTCATCAAAGCTCGGCTCAGGCACAGTGAGCGTGCGCACGCGCTGCGACGTGACCAAATCGTAGACGGTCAGCGTCCCATTGGGTAGCAGATAGGCACCGAAGCGCGCGTCGGGCGAGATGGCATACCAGCCGCCTCGAAACATGCGCGCCTCCTCCAACACAGGCGTCTGCGCGATCACCTCAAGAGTGTCGGCATCGCGCAGCTCGAATGTGTTGCCGCCGAACAAGGCAAGCGTGCGCGAAGTGACCACGTAGAGATGGGTCGTGAGCGGCGCTTCGAGGCGATAGCGCTCGGCGAGGCGGCTGACGTTGTCCTCCGTGATGGACGGCGCTGCAATAGGCTGCGGCGTGGGACGTGGAGTAGGGCTGGGCGTGAGGCGGGGGGTGGGTCGCGGTGGGAAGGTGGGCGTTGGGCGCGCAGCGATCGCCTCGCGCGTCGCGCGCGGCAATGCAGTGCGCGTCGGCTCCAGCGCTGGGGTGGGCGATGCGGCGCAAGCGCTGAGCAACAACGCGCTGCTTAGTAGGGCGATCCAACGCATGCCAAACATCCTCACACAAAAGCGAAACACCACCAGCGAAACCGATGCACGTCTTCGAGGGGAGCATCGAGGGAGCCGAACTGTTGCACTGCCCACGCTTCCAGCTCGCCCACGATGCACGTCAGCTCTGCGTCGCTCAGCGCCCATGTTGAAGACCACAAGCGCTGACGCAGTGCCTCTAGCTCAGCGCGGGGTGTGGTGTGCGTTATCCATGAGTCTGTCTCAAACGTCGTCATGTGTGCGCCTTCCGCGCGCAAGGTCGGGGCGAGCGTCTCTTCGACTTCCAGCCAGCGATCGCTTGCTTGCCCGCGCGCGCGGTTGAATGCAGCGCGCAATTGGCGCGAGGGCGCGTTTAGGTTGACGTTGTGGCCGAACAAGAGGACGCCTGGGGCGCGCATCACGCGCCGCGCCTCGCGCAGCGCAAGACGCCAGTCGCCCACTAGGTGCAACACATGCACTGCGATCACCGCGTCGAAGGTGTTGTCGGCGAACGGCAAGTACATGGCATCGCCCTGCACCAGCGGCGCGAGCGGATGCGTCGCGCGCAAGCGCGCCATCATCGCGCGCGAAAGGTCAACCCCCACCACCTGCGTGCCGCGCTCAAGCAGCGGGCGTGCGATGCGTCCCGTGCCAACGCCGATCTCTAACACGCGCGCGTTGGGCGGCATGGCGCGCAGCGCCAACTGCGCGACTTGGTCGGCGATGTGCGGCGGCAGGGCACGCGTCTGGTCGTAGAACGCTGCAGCGCGGTCAAACGACACCGACGACACCAGTGCAGCCATCTGCGTCTATTCAAACACAGTTTGCCCCACGCCAAACGCCTGCGCGATGCGCCTAATCTCTTCCACAGAGAGCGCATCGGCGATTTCGCCGTTCGCCAGGTTCATCAGCTCGTAGCGCGCGGCGGCTTCGGCATACTCGATGTAGTCGCAGGGGCGCTTCACCGAGACTTCGGAGCGCGCCACGACGCCGTGCTTGCTCCACACAACGAGGTGGTGCGTGTGCAAAGCGCGCACAGTGGCTTCCATCAACTCCGCAGACCCAGGCAGCAGGAACGGCACTACGCGTAAACCCTGGGGGAAATGCACGATCATCTCAGGCTGCCAACGCAACAAGTGACGGTTCAGGTGTTGCTCGTTGCGGTAGCGCGGGATGTGGCTGAGGTAAGTGAGGTGTAGCGGTTGCGCATGCACCACAGCATGGAAGTTCGTCCCTGTGCGCACAACCTGGTCGCGATGCACCGCGAGGTGAGTGTTGAACTCTGTGGTGACGCGCGCGAACAAGCGGCGCGGTGACGTGTAAAGCTGCGCGTGCTCGCCGTCTGGATCAACCACTAGCGCCGCGAGGTTCGCCGCGGGGTCATCGCGAATCTCGCGCAGGCGTCGCCCGGAGCCGGTGACGATGAATGTTTTGCCTGCCAGCTCGGGCACAGCGACAGGGAGCGCGACCCGTTCGGCGTTTGGGAAGCGACGGCGTACCTCGACGTTCCAGCCAATGTAGATCGAGATGTTGCCAGCAGCGCCCTCGCTCGCGTTGATCTCTGAAAGGCGATGACCCACCTCGCCGATCATCGCTAGCAGCTCGTCGAGCTCGGGAAACGGTGGTTCGATTGCCATGGCGCTCAGCGTATCACGCGCTCAGCAGGGTGATCCCGTCGCGCGCCAGCAGTGCTGCGAAGATCAGCATCATCAGCGCGAGCGCGCGCATGATCCAGCGGTAGGCGCGCCCCAGCAGCCAACCGCGCGACTGCCCTACCAGCCACGCCATCAACACTTTGGCGCCGACTAAGCACAGGTAAAACCCAAACACGAAAGCCGCAGCGCCGAGGACTCCGGCGCGCTGTGCAGCCGTGCTCAAGCTCGGCGCGCCAACGCTGAGCCAGAACAAGTATGGATGCGGGCTGAGCAAGTTGACCACTGCGCCGCGTAGCAAGGAGCGCGGCGGTTCATCTAGGGCGCGCTCCACGCGCGGCGGCGCTGCGTTCCACGTGTGCCAAGCCAGATACACGACGAACATCGCGCCGACTAGCGCAATAGTGCCCAAGGCGTTGCGCGTTTGTGACAAACCATGAGCCAACGCCAGCGCCAGTGCGACGATCGGCGCGTCGGTGATCAGCGGCGCGAAAGCGACGCGCGCGCCTTCGCGCGCGCCGAAGCGCAAACTCTGCGTGAGCACTAAGAGGCTAAGCGGTCCGGGCGAGAAACCAGCGGAAAGCCCAAACGTCACCCCGGCAACCAGCGCTGTCAACATGCGCCTCTAGGTGCTTTGAGTGCTTTGGGCAACGCCGCGCAAACTCAGCGCAAGCCTGCGGGCTGCGCCGTCCACTGCGATTACGCGTGCGAGCACCACTTCGCCCTCGCGCACCACATTCCGTGGGTGCGCGATATCGCCCTCCGCAAGCTCGCTCACATGCACCAATCCCTCGAGGTCCTCCTCCACCTTGACGAAGGCGCCGAACTGCACCACGTTAGTCACCACGCCGCGCACGATTTGCCCGACGCGGTAGCGCTGCTCCAAGCCCTCCCACGGATTTGGTTTGGCACGCTTCAAGCTCAACGCGATGCGCTTTTCCTCTGGCTGCACGCCCATGACGTAGACGTTCACCTCTTGCCCGACGCGCAGCACATCTCGAGGGTGCTCAACGCGGCTCCATGAGATCTCGCTTACGTGCACCAAGCCCTCGTAGCCGCCAAGGTCTACGAACGCGCCAAAGCCGGTGAGGTTGGTCACCACGCCACGGCGGATCTCGCCTGGGCGAATTTCGTAGAGAATTTGAGGCACAGCTTCCGCAGCCGTGCCCTCCGAGACGGGCGCGCGCTCCGAGCACACCAGATGTTGATCCTTGGGGTCGAGCTCAATCACGCGCAGGCGCAAGCGCCGCCCGACATAGCTGGCGAGGATGGCACGACGCGCTTCCTCGTCAAAGTCGCCGTCGAGCGCGCTTAGGTGCGAGGCTGGCACAAAACCGCGCACGCCGTTGTAGCTGACCACTAATCCACCGCGGTTGGTGCCGATTACTTCCACTTCAACTTGCTCGCCGCGCTCCACCGCCTCGCGCAGTTCTTCCCATGCGCGCTCACCGCCTTGGGGTGCCGCAAATGCGCTCTCCGCCTCGTGCAGCTCAAGCGGTTCGGCTCCTCGCGGCTGCCCCTCGCGCGTTGGCGCAATGGGCAGACGTTCCGCTTCCTCAAGCAGCGTGCGCCAGTACCCCTCATCAAGTCGCAAATCTTCCAACCGATGCGCCATGGCTAACGTCTCACCAATCCATGGGGATTCGAAAATTATAATCCGCGCGCTTTTTAAGATTCTCTCGGAAGGAGCGTCATGGCGGCTTCAAACGACATTGCCCGTTCTCCTCGCACGCCAAACTCCAGCAAGAAGAAAGTGCGCGTTGCCATCATTGGTGTGGGCAATTGCGCCAGCGCGCTCGTGCAAGGTGTGCAGTATTACCGCAACGCAGACCCTGCGACCTTCGTGCCTGGTCTGATGCATGTTCAGCTCGGCGAGTATCACGTCGGTGACATCGAGTTCACCGCTGCGTTCGACATTGACGTGAACAAGGTGGGCAAGGACCTCAGCGAGGCGATCTTTGTGCCGCCGAACAACACCTACAAGTTTGCCGAGGTGCCCTATCTCGGTTGCCGCGTGTACCGCGGCATGACTCATGACGGCATTGGCAAGTATCTCGCCGGCGTTATCAAGAAGGCGCCAGGCGAGACGAGCGATGTAGTCAACATCCTTAAAGAGACGCAAACCGACGTTGTGGTGAACTATTTGCCAGTGGGCAGCGAAGAGGCGACCAAGTGGTACGTGGAGCAAGTGTTGCAGGCAGGCTGCGCCTTTGTCAACTGCATTCCAGTGTTCATCGCACGTGAGCCATACTGGCAACGGCGATTCCGCGAGCGCGGCTTGCCGATCGTCGGCGACGACATCAAGAGCCAAGTTGGCGCGACCATTGTGCACCGCACGTTGGCGCGGTTATTTGTGGAGCGCGGTGTGCGCATCGACCGCACTTACCAGCTCAACTTCGGCGGCAACACCGACTTTCTCAACATGCTTGAGCGCGAGCGCCTCGAGTCAAAGAAAGTGAGCAAAACGCAGGCCGTCACCTCACAAGTGCCCTACGAGATCCCCGATGACAATGTGCACGTTGGACCCAGCGATTACATCCCCTGGCTCACTGATCGCAAGTGGGCGTACATACGCATTGAAGGCACCACTTTTGGCGATGTGCCGTTGAACGTTGAGCTGAAGCTAGAGGTGTGGGATAGCCCGAATAGCGCAGGCGTGGTCATTGATGCAATCCGCTGCGCTAAGCTTGCTCTCGACCGCGGCTTGAGCGGCGCGCTGATCAGCCCCTCGGCATACTTCATGAAGTCGCCACCTCAGCAGCTCACCGACGACGAAGCGCGTCAGAGGGTGGAGGCTTTCATCCGCGGCGAAGATCACGCCACCGCACCTTGAAAAACACACGCGTTTTCGCTGCTCTTCGCTAAGATCGGCGCTCGGAGATGCGCAGCCTTCTCTGGCTCACCCGCATCGCGAGCGCCGTGCTTTGCTGGGCGCTGCTGACGCAGCCGGCGTTCGCTGAACCGCCCGGTGGTGGGTTGCTCTACGCTGTGGAACATGGCGACACGCCGCAAGCCATCGCGGCACATTTTGGCATCAGCCTGCGCGAGTTGCAGCGCGCGAATGGCATACGTGCTAGGCGTCTCATCCCCGGCAGCATGCTCACCATCCCAACCCCGCAAGCGCCAAACGCTACCTCGCCGTGGTTGCTCCCGAAGATCCAGCCGAAACGCGGGCATGGCAAGGTAATCTACGTCAGCCTCAGCCAGCAACGGTTGTGGGCATACGAAGACGAGCAGCTCGTGTTCGAGTTTCTGGTCAGCACGGGCTTAGCCACTCCTGAGCACCCGTATCGCGACACCAAGCCAGGGGTGTTTCGCATCAAAACAAAGCTGCCCGAGGCTTACTCGCGCTTCTGGCAACTACGCATGCCCTTGTGGCTCGGCTTCTACGATGCCGGCGCCCTAGAGAACGGATTCCATGCGATGCCGTTGTTGCCCAATGGGCGGCGCGTGAGTTGGCGCGTCGGCACGCCAGGGTCGTACGGCTGCGTTGTGCTCAATCACCGCGACGCCCGTGCGCTTTATCGCTGGGCGACGCTCGGCACGTTGGTGGTGATCCGGCCGTGATCTTGTTCATCTCGCCCCATCTTGACGATGTCGCGCTTTCGTGTGGGGGGCTGGTTGCGCGCCTGGCGCGCAATGGCGAAGCGGTGACCGTCGCCACGCTGCACACCGCTGATGCGCCGGTGGGGCGCCCGCTCTCCACGAGCGCACAGCGCCTCCACGCTCAGTGGGCGCTTGGCGATCAACCGTATGTTCACCGCCGCGCCGAAGATCAGCGCGCGTGTGCAGTGCTCGGCGCGCAGGCAGTGCACCTGAACCTCGATGACGCGATCTACCGCTACGACCACGCGGGGCAACCGCTCTACGTTGAGAACTTCATCGGCGGCAACGTGCATCCCTTTGATTGGGAGGCGCACTTGCCTCGTGCGCGTGAGGCGCTCAAGCCGCTCATTCGGCAAGCGCGCACGGTGTATTGCCCACTGGCGTTGGGTCGCCATGTCGATCACGTGATCACGCGCCAAGCGGTGGAGCAACTTGTGGACTTCGCTCAACCGCTGATCTATTACGAGGACTTTCCCTACGCCTATCTCTCGGAGTCCGCAGAAGCATCAGAGCTCACAGCAGGAATGCTTCCGGGCACCGTCGCCTTAAGCGAGGAGGAGGTCGCGTTGCGTATTCACGCTATCGCCTGCTATGCCTCGCAGATGAAAGAGCTGTTCGGCGACGTTGAGGCGATGGCTCGCAGCGTGCGCGAGTATGTCGCGCGCGTTGGTGGAGAACGGTACTGGCAGCGACTCGACACATTCCGCGCAGAGGAGTAGAGAAGCCATGAAGCTTTGGACAAGACGAAGCCTGCTGAAGCACGCCGGCACCCTCGCTGCTGCTTTAGCGCTCGCGCCGTTCACCAACTTGGGGTATCTGTTCGCAGATGAAGCCGCTGACGCACAACCGATGGACGCCGATCAGCCGCCGGCGCCATTGGGGCGCATCACCACGTGGCGCCTGGCTATCCGCGAGGCGCCGCGGCGAAATGCCAAGCTTGTGCGCTACGCTTACAACGACGAAGTGCTCGCCCTTCTTGCACAAGCGGTCGGCGATCCGCTGTTGCCGCACAATCCGGTTTGGTACAAAGTGGAAGAGGGATGGCTGCATTCTTCTTTCGTGCAGCCAGTGCGTCAGGACTTTCAGGTGCCTGAGCCTGCCCTTGCCTCTCAAGGTTTCTGGGCGCAGGTAACTGTGCCGTTCACGGAGGCGCGCGCGCAACCCTCGCCGCACGCTCGCAGGGTACGGCGCCTGTATTACACCAGTGTGTACCGCGTGTCCGAGGCTGCAATTGGCGAAGATGGGCAGTGGTGGTATCGCATCGGGCATGGGCTTGTGTGGAGCAACGCGGGTCCCTACGTGCCAGCCTCGCACCTGCGCCGCATTCCGCCGGAGGAGCTTATGCCTGTCCACCCAGAGGTGCTGCCAGACCAAAAACGTATCGAGGTGGACCTTCGGCGGCAAATCGTCACGGCTTATGAGGGCGATCGTGTGGTGCTCACTGCGCGCGCGGCGACTGGCTTTGGGCGCTTCCAGACACCGCGAGGGCAGCACCGCATCATTCGCAAGCGCATGTCTTCGCGCATGATCGGAGGCGAAGGAAGAGACTTTTACGACCTGCCCGGCGTGCCTTTCCCCGCCTATTTCACGGCGACCGCTGTCGCCTTTCACGGTGCCTACTGGCACAATGATTTCGGGCGCCAACGCAGCCATGGCTGCGTGAACTTGCCTGCTCCTGTGGCACAGTGGATCTGGCGCTGGACGCTACCGCCGATGGGCTACAACGAGATCGAGATTCGGCGCAATGACCCCTATGCGACGCGAGTGATCGTATTTTGAGGAAGGCGCCTTACGGGGCTCGAACCCGTAACCTTCTGAGCCACAGTCAGACGCTCTGCCATTGAGCTAAAGGCGCCACGCAGCTAACATTCTATCACAAAGAGAGCACAGCAGGAGCGGATCGCGTGCCGCTGAAGGCGGAGCGGGTCTCCCTGCCTCCGAGATTGCTCATTCGATCACGCCCATGCTGCGCAGCCACTCAAGCCGCTGCTGGATGTACTCCACAGGCACATTCTCCGCCTTGGCAATGGCGTTCCAGTCGGGCAAACCAAACGGCGCCTTCTTGATTGCTTCGACCAGTGTGCGCTCCAGCTTGGTGAGTTTGAAGGGCGGCTGCTTCTGGGTCGTCATGGTATCAATCGCGCCTCTCAGCGAGCGCCGTTCTCGGCACGCGGGAGAGGCGGGGGCTACCTCTCCCGCGTGAGAACGGAGGAGGTCTGTTCGCAAGGCAGCGGGAATAGTATTCTGCCTTGCTACTTGCAACCACGATTATACACATGCATGCTTGGGTTAGGACGTGGGTGGTGCGCCTCTCAGCGTGAGCAAATGTGCAAATGCTGATGCAGAAGCTGTGCGTCCGCTACGTCGAACGCTTTGAGGCGTGCATTCGCTATGGCGTGAGCGTGTGAGCCTTGCCGCGATCGCTAGCTGCCCTACGCCACGCCTAGCAGCGCGAGCAACAAGGCAAGCGCCAACGGTGTTACAAGGCCCACCCCAAAGATCGTCACCGGTGACCACCGCTGACGTAGCAAGAACCACATCGCCAACACCAGCAGCAACGGCAAGCCGTGAGGCATCAGTGTGTTCATCACTTGTGCTTGAGGCGACCAGACGACGTTGCCGATGCGAACGCCTGCTTCGGGGCTAAGCACGAAGGGCACAAAGGTGGGCGTGAGCACGCCAAGTGCCCAGGCGCCAAGCCGCATTGCGCCGAAGAGAGCGGGCCGAAGCCAACCTTGCTCGCGCGCCCACTCGCCAAACGCCCGCGCTTGCGCAAAGCCGAGCCAGAAGCTGCCCACGCCGCTCGCAACAACGAGGGTGCTCTGCACAAGCGCAAAGAGCAACACGCCGAGCAAAGAGCCTTGGTTCGCCTCCTGCATGCCAAGCGCAACAAGCAATGCGCCGCTGCCGCCGACCAAGAGCGCGCGCCCCAACCCGTCGGCAAGCAGCATGCCAGCGCTTTTCGTGCCGACGATCTCGGCGTCGCTGATGGTCTCGCCGTTGGCGCGGCGCTCCTCCAGAGCAGCCACTGCGCCAATCACAGCAGCGCCGAAGCTCCAATCGCTGCTGAACAAGGTGAGGTGTCGGCGCAGGAAGGCAATGCGCTCCTCGAGCGTTTCGCACAGCGCGCGCGCTGCAGGCGTCAGCGCCACGGCAACCCCCAAGTTTTGCCGGCGCTCGAAGTTCGTGCCGGCGTCATGGAAGAACATCCACAGCAGAAACGTGGCGAACAAATCGGCGCGCGCGAGTTGCCGCTTCGGCGCATAGGCGGCAACAGGTTCTGCTGGGAGCACATCGGTGACGAGTGCTTCCCGTGCGGCGTCGGGTCGGCGGCGTGCGAGGTAGGCGTGGATCGTCGCAACGCCGGCGCCAAAAAGAAATGCCGACACGCTGCCGAGCACGGGGGCGAGTAAGTAGCCGAGCAAGAAGTAGGCAGCGCTGCTCCCTTGGAGCAACCAGCGCAAGCTCAACGCCATACCCAACGCTGCGAGCAGCACCTGCGTTGCCTGCAGCGCAAACTGCACGCTGCTCGGGATGCTCAACGCGAGGTTGGCTAGAGCAGGCGCATCGAGCAGCAACAGCGCGAGTGCGGCGATGAAAGTGGTCAACATCGCCCAGAGCTGCGTGGGCAGCACTCCCAGCAATGCCACCCACTCCACGTAGCCCTCGTCGGCGAAGTAGTCTGCCCAGTGCGCCACAAGTGTGTTGAACAGCCCTCGGCTCACTTCGAGCGCAGTGCTGAACACTGCAAGTGCGGCGAACAACGCAGAAGCCTGAGGTGAGTCGGGAGTTAGGCCCGCGAGCATCATCAGCGGCACGCCAACGTAGCCGGCGAATGCGATGTCTGGGGTCAGGCGTAAGCGAAGCTGGGTCAAGCCCAGCGTCGCAAGATTCATCAAGCCGCCTATTTGGGCGCCACGCAGCGGGTCACCCAACAGCGCGCCGACGAGCGTGCCTGCGACCAGCGGCTGGGAAAGCACAGCGCTGCCCAGCCCAGCGCTCAACGCTGAACGCGCCAGCGCGTAGAGCAGCGCGATGGCTGCGGCTTGAAGCACGCTCATGGGCGCTTCCCTTTTTTCTTCGCGGGCTTGGTTTTGCGCTTGGCGCTAGATTTCCCCTTCTTGTCCTTTTTTGCTTTCGTGGCGTTGCTCTTCTTTGTGGTGCTTTTGGGATTCGCCTTCGATTTCGTCCTTGTGGTTTTTGTGGTGCGAGCGCGTTTGCGACTGTGTGCCGCATCTGTCGCTTCAGCGCCCGCGGATGTTTCGCCCGATTTCGCACGCGATGGGCGCGCGGATGGGGCTGCTTCGGCTGAGGCGCGCGCTGCCGCGAGTCGGTCGTATATTGCCAATGCGTTGGCGAGGTGCACCTGTGGCGCAAAGCCGTTTAGCAGGATACGCTGCATGCCGCACGACTCCAGTGTAATTGCCTTCACGTCCTCACGCGACCCGCCGGCTTCCACAATTTTCGTCACTCTGCTCCGCAGGGTGTCTAGATAGGCGATTTGGCGCTTCAGCGTGTCTTTGATCTCGCCGCGCAGAATGATCTCGCCGTGCCCCTGCACAATGTTCTCCAGCGACATGTTGCTGATGCGCTCGAGGGATTGTTTGAGTTGGTCAGGGTCCCCTTGTGCGATGGCTGGCAGAGCCATCACTGTATCACCGGCAAACAAGATGCTCTCTTCGTGGAGCAGCACTACGATGCTATCTGGCGCGTGCCCAGGCGTGTGTGTGATCTCGAGCGTTTTGCTTGGCAGGCGCAGAGTGAGGCTGCCTTGCCGAAAGGTGATGGTGGGCAAGCGCAGACGCACAGGAGCAAGCTCGGGTGTGCTCGCCTTCGCGCGCTGTAGCGCGGCTTCGCCGTGCAGCCGAAGCGTTTCCAAGCATTGTTCGTGGGCGATGATCTCGGCGCCTGGGAACAGAAACGCCCCATACACGTGGTCTGCTTCGTGGCTGGTGTAAATGATGCAGCGTATCCCCTGCGGGCAGACGCGACGCGCCAACATCGCGATCTGGAGTGTCTCCTCGGGGAAGGGCAGGGTGTCGATCAGAACACCGATGCCCTCAGCAACAACCAGCGAGGCGTTAACTTGAGCGTATCGGTCACTCGTGAAGACGTACACGTCCTCCGACGCGCGCTCCCACGACATGGCGCGCAAAGATTAACGCAGCTAGCGCATTTGTCAAGTTTTTTGCCATAATCGTTGCTACGAGCTGGTCTCTAAAGTTAGGCTGCTTAGCATTAACCTCACTCCAACACGACACACACCCACCGCTTACGTTATCAAAGTAGAGTGAGAGGCATGCAGAAGCTGATTCGATTGTTCGAGCGACCTCGGGCAGAGGATATGGTGATGATCGCAGGTTGGCGGCAATGGGCAGACGCTGGTGCGGTCTCGTCGGGGTTGCTCACATACTTGATTGACACGCTCAAAGCGCGCAAGATAGGCGAGATCGACTCGGATGAGTTCTTCTTGTTCCAGACGCCGGTCTCGCAGTTCCTCTTCCGTCCACAGATGAAGTTCGAGGAAGGCTATCGCAAGTCGTTGGTTGGCCCGCGCACGGAGGTGTTCTTCTGGGGTGACGAGCGCAAAGGAGTGGTGCTGTTCCTCGGCGACGAGCCGCAGATGCGTGTAGCGCGTTATGCTGAGGCGTTCTTCGAGCTGGTCCAGCAACTTAACGTGAGGCGCGTGGCAGCGACGGGCGGCGTGTATGCTGCCGTGCCATACGACAAGGAGCGCGCCATCTCCTGCACTTACAGCCTGCCGCGCATGAAGGAAGAGCTGAGCGAGTATGCAGTAAGCTTCTCCAACTACGAGGGCGGCGTGAGCATCGGCTCGTATCTGAATGACCTTGCTGAGCGGCGCAACATTGAGTACTTCACGTTCTACGCCTTTGTGCCTGCCTACGACCTCTCGCAGATCCTCCATCAGCCGCACAACATCGCGCTCGACCAGGACTACAAGGCATGGTATGACATCATGGTGCGGCTGAATCACATGTTCCGCCTCGGCTTAGATCTGCGCGATCTCCAGCAGCGCAGCGAGGCGATGATCGCGGCGATCCGCAAGAACATTGACGAACTGAGCGAGAAGCTGCCAAGCGTGCCGCTGAAGGAGTATCTAGCGCGCCTGACGGCCGACTTCGTCGAGAAGCCCTTCACGAAGCTAGACGAAGTCTGGGAGCATGCCCTCGAGGACGTGCTAAAGGACATCGAGTGAGCACGCGGTTTGCTGGGGGCGATCGCCGAAGCGGCTGTATAATCGTCAAAGCAACGCACGGGCTACATCCTCCTTCGTTTTCGCGCACCCGAATATAGGCAAGGTGGGTTTCGCGAGCCTGCTTCGCTGCTTCTGGGCACGATCGTAGAGTTTTCTCGTGCCAATGTGGTGAAGAGCTGTCAGTTGGCGTTGCAATGGAAGGTGATAGTGTGGAAAAGCCAATCGTCTCTGACCCGAAGATCCTGATGGGTAAGCCTGTGGTGGCAGGCACACGCATCACTGTCGAGCTCATTTTAGAAAAGCTGGCAGCTGGAGAGAGCATCGAGCAGATACTGAGAGAGCACCCTGGATTGACCCGCGAAGCTGTGTTAGCCGCTATTGATTTTGCGAAAGAAGCTCTGCGCGCAGATGTGATTTATCCTATTGCCGAAGTGGCGGGGCATGATTCACTTAGCTGAGTCATTGGGATGAACTTCTTGGCCGATGAGAGCATAGATCGCCAAATAGTCGATCGGCTTCGCCGAGAGGGGCATCAGGTGTGGTATGTTGCTGAGAGGCACACAGGGATATCCGATGAAGAAGTCTTGGCACTGTCAAATCGGGAAGAAGCTCTCCTGCTGACTGCTGATAAGGATTTCGGCGAGATAGTCTTTCGCAAAGGCTTCACACGCAAGGGGTAGTGCTTGTTCGCCTCGCAGGGTTGTTACCAAATCGTAAGGCGGAAATCGTTTCGTCTTTCGTCCATCATCAATAAGCATGGCGATGAAATGCAGGGATGTTTCGCTGTAGTCCTTCCAAGGGCTCTGCGCATTTGTCGCCGCATGCGAGGATTGCGCGAAGTGAGCGTGTGTTTTGTAGTGCAATGTCAGAGCATGAGCACTGGTCTGTCGAACTCGCCGTCGCACGGTGGGCGTCTATCGAGCCGCGCCTCCCCAAGTGCACTTCCTCACGCAGGGTCGATCTGCACGAGGAATGAAGCAATCGAGGTTTGGGTGTGTTCAGCTCTCAGACTTTAAGCCTTTGACTGCGTGCATGATTTTGCTTCTGCTAGCTTGAACCGATCACTCTCCCGTTCTCGTGCTGCGCGCTTTGTGGTGCTGCTCGGCGTGGTCAGCCTCTTTGCTGACATGACCTACGAGGGCGCGCGCAGCGTCAGCGGTCCATTTCTCTCTGCGCTTGGCGCGAGCGCCACTGCTGTGGGTGCGATTGTCGGCGCTGGC
>JANWUW010000108.1 GCA_025057935.1 Thermoflexales bacterium | reverse complement strand
GGCGCGATGCGCTCGTAGTAGGTGAGAAAGCCAGACGCCGAACCCACAACGCGCCCGCTCTGGCGCTCAATGGCGACGAACTGACCCTCGGGGAAAAGGCGAATATGGTTGAGGTAATGCTCGGGTTTCAGTCGTTCTTCATCGGCAAGCGTAGGGTAACACCCCACCTGAAGCGCTGCACAAGCTTCAACGTGCTCGGGTTGCATGTTTTGCACGATGAAGGCGCTCGTCATGGCACGAAATTGCGCGCAAGGGCGCAGCCGTGTTAACCTAAAAGATCATACAAGCATCCCTTGGCAGGCTTAGCGCGGCAACCCGACTTCAATATCGCCCTCAATGAACTCGAACCAGTCCACTTTGAGCTGCACCTGACCATCCGCGCGCTGCTGCGCAACCCACGTGCGCGACATCGGCAGCCGCAGATGATCAGGCAAGCCTGGCTCCGGCTCAAGCGGCAGCACGCCTTGCACGAGCACGCTTCGACCGGGCAGCGTGAGCGTAAAGCCGCCGAAGGTAATGGTCACGCGCGTGCGACGATACTCGCCATCGTGCGCCACTAGCGCCCCGTCCTCGCGCCGCGAGAGCAATACGAAGCCGTCTTTCCAACGCAGATAGCCCGGCCCAAGCCTCACCACACTGCCAGCGGGGTGATAGATGAAGCGCGCACTACGCCCGCGCTCGTTGTAGAGGCGCACGCAGCTCCCTGGAGCGAGCAAGCCGAGGGCTGAGGGGCGCTCAACGCGCTGGTCGACGTCGCTGACCTGCAGCGTAAAGCATCCATCCGCATCAACAGGCGGCGCCTCAGGTTGCCATCCGCACTGCGCCCACCCTCCGCGCTTTGCTTGACGCGCTTGATCTTCGAGCGCGCGCAGCGCAGCGTAGTAGCGCGTGTTCGGCAGGTGCGCCGTCAAACGCGCGGCGCCTTGACCCACCAGCGCGGCGTTCACCATTCGCCCATTGACCAGATACACGTAGCGCAGCGCTGTGCCGTCGGCGTCATTGGGCTGAATATCCGCTTCGAGGAACACTGTCTTGCCAGCAACAAGGGCTGCATTTGCGCGCTGCGCCTGGATGCCGAAGCACTCGTCTGCCCTCGGCGCCTGCACGCCAATGTAGCGCACGCGGAACGTGGTGCCTTGCGCAGCAACTTCAACGGTGCTCCCGTCCAACACACGCACCACCTGCGCGCGCGTCGCTACGCTCAGCAAATCGGAGGGGCGCTTGTCTTGCGCAAGAGCTGGTGACGTCGTCAGCAATGCTGAAGCGCCGACGAAAACAAGAGCGCGCCTAATGCTCATGGTGAGCACCATAGCGCGCTCAGGTTAGCTGTAGGTGAGCGTCGTTCAGTAGAGGAACATCGGCTTGCCCTCCACGTCGCGGATGCGGGGGCGGTATTGCTCAGCATCGTAGAAAGCGTCCACGTCCACAGTGCGTGGGCCTCCGCCGACCTCTGGGAGCGGAACGCTGACGTACTTGCCCCCCTGCAGCGCCACCATGCGCCCGTAGCGCCCTCTCAGCACGAGGTCAGCTGCCATCGTGCCAAAGTTGTTGGACACCATCACATCGAGCGCATCAGGGGCACCGCTGCGCATCAGGTAGCCCAAGCTTTGATACATGGTATGCTCACCAGTGAGGCGCTTGATCTGCTCACTGATGTAGTCGCCTATCCCGCCAAGCTTGCGGTGCCCGTAGGCATCCGCCTCGCCACGCTCAATCACGCTGCCGTTCACAGGGCGCGCGCCTTCGGAGACGACGAGCATAGCGTAGTTGCTGGGGTTGTTGCGCTTGTCGGCGAGCAGCAAATCGCACAGCTTCTCGATGTCGAACGGCACCTCGGCAATCACGCAGCGATCCACGCCGCTGAGATATGCAGAGACCAGCGCTGTCTCGCCACTGTTGCGCCCAAACAGCTCGATCACCGCGATGCGCTCATGGCTGCCAGTGCAGGTCCGCATGTTTTGGATGAACTCCAGGGAGCGCGTGATCGCCGTGCTGAAGCCGATGCAGTAATCTGTACCTCGAACATCGTTGTCCATCGTCTTCGGGATGGCGACAATCGGCACGCCTTCATTGTGCAGGCGCAAGGCATAGCTGAGCGTGTCGTCGCCGCCGATGGCGATCAGCGCATCAATGCCGAGGAAGCGCAACACGCTGATCACGTGAGGCGTGAAGTCGTAGCGGTCAGACAAATTTTCGCCGAAGACGGTCGTGTGCTTAAGGAACGCAGGCACATCTTTCGCCTTGACGTTTGCCGGGTTGGTGCGACTGGTGTGGAGAAATGTGCCGCCTGTGCGATCCACCGTGCGCACCACGCTGCGGTCGAGCTTGAGGGTCAACTGGGCAATGCTCGCTGGGTCGTCCATGTTCAAGTGGAGCAAGCCATACCAACCTCGGCGAATGCCGATCACTTCATGTCCTTGGTCGATCAAGCGCAATGTCGCAGACTTGATCGCCGCGTTCAGCCCAGGCACGTCGCCACCGCCAGTGAGGATGCCAACCTTCATGATGACTCCTTCGATGTTTAATGCAGTCTAGCGCTGCGCAAGCGCAACCTTTCCGACAGGTGTGGTGGTTAGTCAGCCAGCAGCGCCAGCAAATGCGATTTCACAGCAGGCCATTCCTCGTCCAAGATGCTGTAGACCACCGATGAGCGCACGTAGCCATCGGGCATGATGAGGTGTTTGCGCAGCACACCCTCGCGCACAGCACCAAGCCGCTCAATGGCGCGCTGGCTGCGCATGTTGCGCACGTCCGCCTTGAGCTGGACGCGGATGCAGCCAAGCTGCTCAAAGGCGTAGCGCAGGAGCAGGAATTTGCTCTCTATGTTCACCTTGGTGCCGCGATAAGCGCGCCCATACCATGTGCCGCCGATCTCAAGGGAGCGGTTCTTAAGGTCTATGGCTAAGTAGCGCGTCATACCGATGGGCTCGCCCGTCGCTTGGTAAAACACCGTGAAGCACAGATCGGTTGCGCGTCCTTGGCGTTCCAGCAGCTCGGCGATTAACGCGCGCAACTTCTCGGGCGTGTCCACTTGACCGTAGGGCATGTAGCGCCAAATTTCGGGATCGTCGGCGTGGCGCCACAGTGGTTCGGCGTGCTCAAGGCACAGCGGCTCGAGGCGCACCACTCGGCCGACAAGGACGACAGGCTCTAGGTTCATTCGCGCAACACCTCACCAAGCGCGCAAAACAACGCTCGCTGCCACGACCGCGAGCGAAAGCGCGAGCAATCCGTAATCACGGGGCGCGAAGCGCAGCGTGCGCAGCCACGTCCGCGGTCCACTGCCGAAGGCACGTAGGTCCATGGCGTTGGCGCGATCTTCAGCGTCAAGCACGGCGCGCACCACGACCGGCACGATCAGCGGAGCGAGCCTCCTGCCGACCGTGAACAGATCACGCCACCCATGGCGCAGCTCAAGCTCGTAGCCGCGAGCGCGCTGCGCGTCAATGGTCGCGCGAAAATCGCGCGCAAGCATCGGCGTGAAGCGCACCGTGAGATCAAGCGCGAACGCTAGCCGATCGGGCAGCCCCAACTGGTGAAAGGTCACGCCGAGCAGCGCTGGGTCGAAGGTGAGCACCACTGCCAAAGGCGCGCCAAGCATCACCACTGCGCGCAGCGCCTGCTGCGCAGCTTCTTGCGGCGTGCGAACCAACATGTTCACGCCTGTGATGATCGCGATGAAGAGCGCAGCGCCCGTCCAGATCGAACGCAAGCGCGCCCACGGCACGCGCGCGGCAAGCAAGAGGCTGACGCTCAACACCGCCAAGCCCATCAACGTGCGCCAACTCTGCGCGATGAGCGCAGCAGCGCTCATCGCCACGAGCAGGGCAACACGTGCGCGCGGGTCGAAGCGCTCCAACATACACGCGTCAACCGTTAATGCTCCGCAAAGGCAATCCTATCAGCACAGAAGGGCACGTGCTGCCGAGTCGCTCACAGGTGCGCAATGGAAAGACGACGCAGGCGCGAGCGCTTCTTGGATTGGTGCGCCGCCATGCGCTCAAGCACATTGCTGAGGAAGCGCGTTGCCTCGACGATGTAAGGCCCTTTGTTCAGCATCACGCACTCTGCGCGCCCGCTCATCACTGCGTCGGAGACTTCGGCGCGCGAGGGCGCGCCGCTCTTTGCCATGGATTCCAGCACCTGCGTCGCCCAAATCACGGGCACGTGTGCCGCCTCGCAAATCCAGAGGATCTCCTCTTGCACCTCAGCCAAGCGGTCGAAGCCGACCTCCACAGCGAGATCACCGCGCGCCACCATCACGCCCAGCGAGGGCATCTGCATCCCTGTGAGCAGCAGACGTGGCAGGTTTTCAAACGCGCGGCGCGTCTCGATCTTCAACACGACGGCGACATGCTGCGCGCGAAGTTGCCTGAGCGCCTCGGCGAGCATGGTGACGTCTTCGGGCTGGCGCACGAAAGAAAGCCCCACCATGTCCACGTGATGCGCCAGCAGGGCAAGATCTTCGCGATCTTTTGGAGTGAGCGCCGGGATCGCGCTCAGGTCCGTGTCGGGCAGGTTGATGCCTTTCTCGGCGCCGAGCTTGCCGCCGCTGGGGCGGGTGAAGGTGATCTCGACGAGAATGCGCTCTCCGTCATTGCTTAACACGCGCCCGCCGATCTTGCCGTCGTCGAACCAAATGTGCTGATCGGGCTGAACAGCGTCGAACGCCTCGCCCAGCGTGCAGCCGATGCGCGCTGGCTCGATCACTGCGCCACTGCGGTTGCGACGCGCCGGTTGTCCGGGCTGCTCGTCACGCGTGAGGACAAGTCTGTCGCCGATGTTGAGCACCAGAGGCTCATGTTGCGGCGGCAGCGCACCAATCGCGCTCTCCACCGGCAGCCATGCATCACCTCGGCGCAAGCGCAACGCGGCGCCGCTCTCGAAGTAAACCGTCCGGTCAAAGCACACACCCAGCAGCCCCTTGCGGCGCGTTTCTACCCACAAGCGGCGCGCGCGCCCACGTGCATCGCGCAGGTAAATCACGTCGCCTTTGCGCGCTTTGCGCACGAGGTCGCCCTCGACGGGGATAAGGGGGGCGTCGTCTGGCGCATTTATCTCAGGCGAAGCTGCGAACCACACGCGCGCGGGCTCGATCACCTCGCCGCGCACGTTGCGCTTCGGGCGCACCTTGCGCACGTAGATGGGCGGCAGAGGACCAGTGCGCAGCTTAGGCCCTGCCAGGTCAGCGTACACCTTGCACGTGCGCCCCACGGCGCGCTCCGCTTCACGCAAGTGTGCGATCATGCGCAGCCAATCCGCCGGCGTGTCGTGCGCGCAGTTGATGCGCATGATGTCCATGCCCGCTGCGAGCAGCGCCCGCACCAGCGCTGAGTCGCGCGCTGCCTCACTCGGCATTGTGACCATGATGCGCACTGGGCGTTTGCCCGCCGCCTCGCCAAACAACTGCCGCGCGTGGTCGTCGAGCAGCAAGGCGCCTGTGCGGAAAGTGACGGGCACTACGGAGTCGTCCAGGTCTACGCTTCGCCCGGCAAGGCAATGCAGCGCGCGCAACACGCCATGCAGCGTGTGAAGTGTGTGCGATTCACTGCGCCCGAGCGAGCTCAAGCCGAGCGCGGCAAGTTCGTTTTGCAAATCGCGCAGATCGCGCTGGCGCAACGCAAGATAGTGCATCAAGTTGCGCGCGCTGTTGCGATAGTGCTCCGCGACATGCTCGAGCAGATGCTGATTTGCGGACTCAAACGCGAGCGCCTGATCGCGCAGGTGCATCACTTGGTCGATCAGCCTTTCCAGCGACGCCGTCATCTGCCCAACACCTCAAGAAGATTATCGCCGCACCCCGTTAAAGGCACAAACACATGCCCTGACGTGCCAGGCGCGCCTTACGCGTTCCGCGCGCTTGCATCGTGTAAACTCAACACGAGAATGCTGCACCCTCGCGCAGTTGGGCGACGCGACGCCAACAAACAGGCGACACGCTGAAGCCGCAATTCAGTGTCAGCGAAAGGAGTGAAGTGTCATGGCTAAAGTACGCATCGGCATCAACGGTTTCGGGCGCATCGGGCGACAAGTGCTGAAGGCGGTGCTCGAGCGCCAAAGCGACGTGATCGAGGTGGTCGCCATCAACGATCTCATGGACGCGCACACCAACGCCCACTTATTCAAATACGACTCAAACTACGGGCGCTTCAACGGCACAGTTGAGGTGCATGGCAACGACCTCGTCGTCAACGGTCACGCCATCCGCGTCTTCGCTGAAAAAGACCCTGCCGCCATCCCGTGGAGCGATGTGGGCGTGGACATCGTGGTGGAGTCCACCGGCTTGTTCACCGACGCTGACAAGGCGCGCGCACACCTCAACGGCGGCGCGAAGAAGGTCATCATCAGCGCGCCCGCAAAGAAGGAAGACATCACCATCGTCATGGGCGTTAACCACGACAAGTATGACCCGGCGAAGCATCACGTGGTGTCTAACGCCTCATGCACGACAAACGGGCTTGCGCCCGTGGCGAAGGTGTTGTTCGACAAGTTTGGCATCGAGAAGGGCATCCTCACCACCGTCCACTCGTACACGAATTCGCAGCGCCTGCTCGATCTTGCGGCGAAAGACCTGCGCGACGCGCGCGCGGCAGGGCTCAACATTGTGCCCAGCGAGACCGGCGCTGCGCGCGCAGTGGGGTTGGTCATCCCCGAGCTGCAGGGCAAGTTCACCGGCATCTCGTTCCGCGTTCCCACGCCCACCGTATCCATTGTGGACTTCACCGCGCTGCTCAGCCGCGATGTAACCAAGGAAGAGGTCAACGCTGCCATGAAGGAGTATGCCGAGGGCCCAATGAAGGGCATCCTCGGCTACACCGAGGAGCCGCTCGTCTCGAGCGATCTGAAGGGCGACCCACGCTCCTCGATCTTCAGCGCGATGGACACGCTGGTGATTGGTGGCAACTTGGTGAAGGTGCTGGCGTGGTACGACAACGAGTGGGGTTACGCATGCCGCGTCGCCGACCTCGCGGCATACATGGCGAGCAAGATGTGAGCGGCTGCGCTTTGTGACGCACAGGCGGCGGAGGAGGGACCTCGCCGCCTTTTTCTTCGATGGACATCGCTGCGGTTGTCCTCGCTGCTGGCAGCGCCACGCGCTTCGGGCAGAACAAGCTGCTGTTGCCCTTTGGCGCGAGCACGGTGATCGGGCACACGGTCGCGAGCGTCCTGCGCGCTGGCGCGCAGCCGGTTGTGGTCGTCACTGGGCACGAGCGCGAGCACGTGGAAGCCGCGCTGGCAGGTTTAGCTGTGCAGTTCACGCACAACGCTCGCCACGCCGAGGGCGAGATGATCCTCTCTGCGCAGGTCGGGCTGCGCGCGCTGCTGAGCACCAATGCGGTGGCGGCTTTCATCGTGCTTGGCGATATGCCTCTCGTGCCGACATGGGTGTTCGCGCGTTTAGCTACTGCATACCGCCAACGCTGCGGCGAGATCGTCGCACCAATGTTCGGCGCGCAGCGTGGCCACCCGGTGTTGCTTGGGCGAAGCTGGTGGGAAGCTGCGTTGGCGCTCTCGCCAGACGTGCCCTTGCGCGCGCTGCTCCAAGCCCACCCGCACATCGTGGCGCATGTGCTCGTGAACACCGATGCCGTGCTACGCGACGTGGACACACCCGAGCTTTACGCTGAGGCGCTGAAGCAACAGACGCACTCCTCACTTGGGCTTCAGCCGAATCTCGAATAGCTTAGGCCAAAGCTTGCCAGTCACGAACACGCGCTTGTTTTGCGCGTCGTAGGCGATGCCGTTGAGCACATCTACTGGCTGCTGACGGTCAGCCTCGGGGAGCAAGCCGCTGAGGTCCACCCAGCCCACCACGCGCCCATCGCGCGGGTCAATGCGCGCGATCCAATCCGTCTGCCATACGTTTGCCCAGACTTCACCCTCAATGAACTCCAACTCGTTGAGGCGCTCCACGGCGCGGTCGCCGTCGCGCACATGCACCGTGCGCACCACCTCGAAGCGTTGGGGATCGAGGAAACGCAACACAGGTGTGCCATCGCTCATGATCAGGTGCTGACCGTCGAAGGTCAACCCCCAGCCTTCGGTGCTGTAGCGCCACTCCGCGAGCAGCGCAAATGTGTCGCGGTCATACACAAAGCCAACGCCGTTCTGCCATGTGAGCTGGATGAGCCGATCGCCAACCAAAGCCAGCCCCTCGCCGAAAAACTCGGGCGCGAGATTGTGCTGACGCAACACAACGCCGCTTTCAAGTTGCACTTCGCGCAAGCTTGAGCGCCCCCAAAGCCCTGTGCTCTCGAAGAGCCGCCCCTCGGCGTAAACCAACCCTTGGGTGAACGCCTGAGGATCGTGGGGGTAAACGGCGACGACCTCGTAGCCGTACACGAT